>JBAXGN010000174.1 GCA_037139415.1 Verrucomicrobiota bacterium
CAAACGGGCGCAGCGTCAAAAAATACCCAAAAAAACTTAACGAAGTAGAACTAACAGTCTTCTTGAACGACCTTTTCGTTCATGGTTTCTGGTGGCCAGTTGGTTTTCATGGTGCCGACCATCCCTAAAAAGGCCCCTCGGGTCAATGCGAAACTCCTGTCTTCCACGCTCGGTAAAACTCGAACCACAGATAAGCGGTGATGCCAGAGAAAAGCAGCAACGCCAAACCAACCCAAGCACTGCCGCCAGACTCGACGGCGAGCGAGGAAAGTGAAGACAGGTGAAACGCGAAGTAGCCAACGAACAGCGTCAAGGTGCTCGCTGCTGCTCCCCAAGCAAAGACTCTGACGTGCCGCTGCATGCGAGGTGAAAGCCGAGTGAACCCAAGTGCCGCAAATCCACCGAGCATGGCGATGGCCAAGACGTAGAGCAGGTCGCGCGGCTGCGATGAGAAATGCCGAACCGCGTCGGCAAAGTCGCGCACCGTGGTCACAATGAGCCATACAGCAACCAGAACTGCCGCTATGATGATGCTCCATTTATTCATGCGCGCGCGAATGTGGCTACCAACATTGTCGACCAAGCTTCATTTGCAGAAACTATACCCTCATTTCCCAGCAAGGGAACGTTTTTCCACGGCCACCGCCGCGCATCCAACAGACGCGCGTCGGTGTATGGTTGTCGAACGGTGTTTTCCCAGGCTTCGGGCCGTACATTAGGTGCCAATGGCAGCACAAACTTCTATCGCCAAATCACCAGCGCGTCTCGGCGCGTTACTGATGTTCAATGCGGCAGTAAATTCGATCCATTATCCCGTTTGACAAATGTATCATTTCTGGTACATTTTTTGCATATGAAAGCGGAACGCCCGCTCAACGTGGTCTTTTTTAAAACGGAAGCCAGTGGCGAACCGGTGCGCGAGTGGCTTAAATCCCTCGCGCGCGAGGAATGCAAGGGCATCGGTGTTGATATCCTGACCGTGCAGTACGCTTGGCCGGTTGGCAAGCCATTGGTGGATTATTTGGGCGATGGCATTTGGGAAGTCCGATCACGACTGGGAAACCGGATCGCGCGAACGCTGTTTATCGAGGTGGACCAGGAAATCGTGCTATTGCACGGGTTCATCAAAAAAACGCAGCAGACGCCCAAGCAAGACCTTGACCTGGCCAAAAAACGACGAAAGCAATATTTGCAGGCTTATGAACAAAAGAACTCATCGCGGCAGTGACTTCCAGGACTTCCTGAAAGAGGAGGGCATCATCGAAGAGGTGGAGACTCGCGCAATTAAGCAGGCCATAGCATTGCAATTTGCCGGATTGCTCGAACAACAATCATTGACCAAGGCCGAAATGGCGGCACGCATGAAAACCAGTCGTGCCGCCGTAGACCGGCTGCTGGATGCTTCGAATCCATCCATCACCCTCGCCACCTTGGGCAAGGCCGCTCATGTTTTGGGGTTCAAACTGAAAATTGAACTCCTGCCCGCATAAAATCATTCCAAGCTAACTTTTGCCTAATTCTTTGATTCCGCTTGTCCTGGGGCGGAAACGGGGGCAATCAATAACAGAACCACAGGCCTTTTCGCATTGACCCGAGGGGCCTTTTTAGGGATGGTCGCCACCATGATAATAAATTGGCCACCGGAAGACATGGACGAGAAGGGCGTTCGAGAAGACTGTTAGGCGGTTTTACGTCCCACATGAATAGAACGAATCCAGCTATGCTTACCGATGCCGAGTTCGAGCGCCGCAAGCCTGTCTGGAAGGCGTTTTCTGAGTTCTGGCTCGACACCGAACTTCAGGACGAAGATTTGCAACGTATCGCCAACATTGCGGCAGCATCAGGCTACACAGTCGCGGAATTGCGCGACATTTATCTCTACGAGGTTGCTCCGGTAGTCAGCCCCAACCTTCTCACAGTGGCTGGCGAATGGGCAGGCTTTGACGAGGAGTGGCTTTGTACCGAGGCGCGCAAGCACGCCGAGCATCGTACCATTTTGCTCCGTTTTTGCGTATTTATTGGCATCGGACGCGGACTTATGACTTACGCCACAGAGCGCCACTGGCATCACATCGTCACTCTACTTCCAACGGGCAAAGAAACAAAGCCAACACCTGGAAACGCCTAACCCTCGGCCTTCACTGTGCGTTCACTGGTCCGCCACCCCAGCTCAAATGCCCGCTCTCGTTTCACCCAATTCTTTGATTCCACTTCCAACAAATACCTTTTCCTGAATATGCGCCGTCAATCCAACGTCAAGGGCTATGATGCACGCCGGGAATAAGCTAGGAATCGGTTGGTTGCTCGCCAGTCTCTGGTGGGCATTGAGCGCCATGGGGCAAACCCCGCCCCCCACGTTTGAGGGTGCCAAGTGGATTTGGTACGCCGTGGACCCGGATGAGGCGTCCATGCATTTCCCCGCCGGGGCCCACTGCTTCCGCGCCGCGGTGGTCCTGCCGGAAACAGCGCCAGTCAAAGCGGCGGAAATCATCGTGACGGCGGATAATCTCTACACGGTGTACCTCAACGGCAAGCCGGCGGGCGAGAGCAGCGCGGACCCCAACGCGTGGAACCAGCCCAAACGGTTCGACGTGACCGCGTTGTTGGCGCCGGGGCGGAATGTCCTGGCCGTCGAAGCCATCAACACCGCGCCTGGCCCGGCGGGTTTATTGCTCAAACTCTCGGCGCGGATGGCGGATGGCTCCACGGTGACGCTGGTGACGGATGACGCCTGGCGCTGCAATGAGAAGGAAACCCCGAATTGGGAGCAGCCCGGATTCGATGACCGGAAGTGGCGGCTGGCGTTTGTGGTGGGGGATTACGGCGTGCCGCCGTGGGGGAAAATCGCGGTGCGTTCCCCCTTGGAACCGGCCGGGCAGCCGCCCAGCGCGGCCCGTCAGCGGGTGCGCCAGGTCCTGACCCAGCAAAAGGCCGCCGCCCGCAACGCCAACCGGCAAACCCCGGCGGCCGGGAATTCGGTGGCCGTCGCGGAAGTGGCGGCCCCCGAGAATTACGCCTGGCCGGAGGCGGTGGTGTTCGTGGGTGAGGATTGCAGTTTGTACCGTCCGCTCAGCCACACCGGCACCGGGTACGACAGCCTGAATGTGACGATCTTTAATCCGCGCAAATCACGCGGATTCCCCGAGCACGATCTGCCGGCGCCGATGAAGGTCGGCCGCAAATTATTCGCGCTGCAACCCGCCAAGCCCGGGTCCACCCCGCGCCTGTTGCTGGACGCCGGCAAAGGCGGCCTGGGTTCGCCCGGCGTTTCCTTTGACGGGCGCTCGGTGTTTTTCTCCATGGCACGCGAGGGCGAGGCCTTTTTCCATATCTACCAGTTGGACGTTGGGAGCGGGAAGCTGGTCCGGCTGACGGAGGGGCCGTTCCACGACATTGACCCAGCCGAGTTGCCCGATGGCCGGATCGTCTTCACCTCAACGCGCATCGGCTACTTTGAGGAATACCACAACCCGCCGTCCCGCTCCCTCTTCATGATGAACGCGGATGGGGGTAATGTTCATCCGCTGACCCATACGTTCATTTTCGACAACGAGCCGGAAATCATGGCGGATGGGCGCATCCTGTTTTTACGGACGGATAACTTCTTTGATCGCGGCAAGGTGGAAACGCTGTTGCACGCGGTGCATCCGGACGGCACGGAAGGCTACACGGAGTTTGGGCTGGAACTGGGGCCGGATTATGGCGGGCGGCTGCGCGCCTTTGTCTGCGGCAGCCCCGCGCCGATGCCGGATGGCCGAGTGGCATTTGTCTCCGGGCCGGGCATCACCATTGGCCAGCCGGGCAGCGCCGCCAGGGATGTGCAGCATTTGCGGGTAGAGGCGGGGGATGTGGCCGCGCTGCCGGATGGGAGGCTGCTGTGTACGACGCCCGTGCGTCGTCCGGTGGAGATTCCCAAGGGCAAGGAGAAACAAACCGTGCAGGACCTCAGCTACGAAAAAATCATGATCCTCGATCCGGAAAGCCAGCCGCCTCAGATGGTGTTGCTCCACACGTCCAGCAACGGGCCGCTGCATTCGCCCGTCTATCTCGGCGCGCGCCGGAAGCCGCCGCAATTGGCGGAAAAAGTGACTTCGCCGCCGGACGCGACTGCGCCCGCCACCGGTGTGCTGTTTTGCCAAAATGCGCGCTTCACGAAAAACACCAAGGCCGGGTGGCCGCAGATCAAGGCCATTCGCGTGCTGGCCGGCAAGGGGTTGACCGTGCGGTCTTCGCATTCATACATTGTGCATGCCGGCAGCGAAGTGCGGGAATTAGGCACTGTGCCGCTCGCACCGGATGGTTCGTTCGCCGTGGAAGTGCCGGCGGATACTGCCATTGCCTTTCAGGCGGTGGATGCGGAGGGGCGCTCCGAACTCAATGAAATGTCATGGATTTATGTGCGGCCGGGGGAACAGCGCGGGTGCATCGGCTGCCACCAACCACGGCAATCCACCCCGCCGCCGGGAGCCGTCATGCAGGCAATGCGCACGCCGCCTTTGAAACTGCTTGGCCAGGGGCAGCCCCACCGGTTCCGCGGCAACAACGCGGCGGTGACCGGCCTCATGGAACTGCAATTCGACCGTTACCGGGAAGTCGCGGGTATTAACCGGCATAGCGAAACGGCCGCCCCGCTTGCGACCGGTGGGCAAGAGGTCAGTGAGCTTATTGGCCAATTGCAGGGAAAAGACCCGGCCTTGAAAATTTCCGCCGCCCAACGGCTGGCGCTGTTTCGCAACCCAGCCGCCGCGCCTGCACTGGCGCAATGCCTGCGCGATCCCAGCCGGGAATTGCGCGTCGCTGCCGCGCTGGCGTTGAGCACCTGCGGCAATCGGGAGAGCATCCCGGCGTTGCTGGCAACGCTGACCGATGTGGAACCCATGGTTGCACAGGCGGGAGTGGTCGCCTTGGAAAATCTCACCGTCCACGTGGAACCGTTCAACGCCTACGATCCGATGCCGCATCGCACCGCCCAGGCAGATGCCTGGCGCGAATGGTTCAAAAACAATGCGTGGGAAAAAATTGAAGCCGACCTGGTGTCACGCCTTGATACCACCAATCGCGACACTGTCCGGCGCGTGGCGGTTGCCCTCGGGCACGTTGGCGGAGAACCGGCCCGCGCGGCGTTGCGTGCTTACGTGAGCCGGGAGCGCGACGATACATCGGTCATTGAATGGCGCAAAACGCATCAGGGCGACGGCGCGCGTTTCAATTCACTGGAGGCAATGAATCCGCGCACCGTGCAGGCAGCCACGCGCGCGCTTGGGTATTTGAAAGACGCCGGGGCGGTGCCCATGTTGGCGGAGACCTTGATTCGACACAGCGACCCGGATAAAGGAAATCTCTTCCTGGCCGAGGCTGCCGCCGAAGCCTTGGGGCGCATTGGCACCCCGGAGGCGGAAACGGCGCTGATCAACGCCTTCATCCAACTTAAGGATTACCCACGCCACACCTCCTGGTATGGCGACCACGGCGCGCTGATGGCCTGCCACGCTTCGCCCGTGCATTACTTTATCACGGAAGCGTTGGATGCCTTGGGCACAACCCACGCCACCAATCTGATCCCCTTCCTGATCCGGTCGGTGCCGACCGATCCCGATCGGGCGCTGTTGCTGGTGAATGACGATTGCGAGACGCTCATTGGCCGGGTCATCCGCCGGAGCGGAGCCGAGGCGGCCGTCGTTGAAACCTGCCTGGGTATCCTGGGGGATGCCGCCGCCGTCAAAACCCAAGACCTCGAGACAGCCATTGCCACCACGCACCAGGCTTGGGGCGGCAAACCGGACCCGGAAAATCGTGCCGCCCAGATTCTCTCGCTCACCTGCCGCGACACCAAGTACGAGCCGCGCATCCGGGCCGCGCTGGACCGGTACCAGATGAAATCCACCGACATCCCGCGCGTCTTCGATACCGGCATCCCCGTGGTCAAAGTGCTGCCGGTGAAACATTGGGTCTGCTTTTTCCTGGCGCGCACCCTTGGTAATTTGGCGCAACCACAATCGGCGGATGCGCTGCTGGCTGCACTAGAGCAATCGCCCACCGAGGCGGCTCCTGGACGACCTGATCCATTCGGCCCCGGTGTCTTATTCCTGCACAACGATTTGACGCCATGCTGGCGGGCGGCAGTGGCTTGGGCTTTGGGGCGCATTGGTGATCGCCGCGCCGCGCCGTTATTGCTGAAGGTGATTGCGGACCTGAACAACGCGCCGGACACGCGTTACACCGCCGCCGAGGCGCTCACCCGGATGCGCGATCCCGACAGTATGGGAGCAATCAAAAAACTGGCCGCCAATTACCCCGAGGTTTCCACCCGCCGCGTTTTACTGGAGACCCTCCAACCCTGATATTCAATCAAAGGAAAACGTCGAGCAGAGTTTAGATCACCCGTAGCGGCGGGTGAGGCGGAACTGATCGTAAGCCAGGCGGTGGACAGGAGTCATTTTATCAAAATCGGGAGCGCCATTGGGCCGAATGGGCCAGGCCGCCGCGCTGGATTGAACTTCCGTCCGCCCCACCGAAGGTAGCGAGGAATCTGTAGCCAGCGGGTTATTCCGAACGGATACGGTAGAACGGCGCGCCGCCGAGCCATCATAGCTCATGGATTGGTCGGTCAGCTCCAGGTCTTTTTCCAAGGCGAGCTTGGGCGCAATTTTGAATTTGCCCAGGATGGCATGGTACGCATGCACGGCTTCCACCGGATCAATTTTATCACTGGCAATCAGCCGGAGCATCTCGATGAACGCCAATTGATGTTCCGCGCCGTTGATCTTGCGTCCGTAAAGGGCCACCCGCGCACCGTGTTTTTTGACATCGTGGATCATGCGGAACGCGTCATACGTCGTTCCCGCGCCACCGCCCAGGATGCCGACCACCATATTGGGATCGTACTGCACCAGTTCCTCCAGCGCCTTGGGACCGTGATAGACAATCTTCAGGAACACCGGACGCGACGCACCGGCCACTCCCGCGAGCGTGCGCAAAATATTGTCGTTGATGAATTCGCCCAACTTTTCGGGCGGGATACCGCTGTTGACGTTGGGATCAAAGATCTCCAGGAAGTAACGGAATTTCTTGCGCTCGGCTTCCTCACGGAATTCCTTGAAGCGCTGGAGGGTGGCTTTGTCTTGCTCGAGATTATTGACGAAGGTCACCGAGTAAAGGCCCAGGTTTGCGCCCGGAAATTCGCCGGTGGAACGGTCACACTCAAGCTTGCCGCATTGAATATGGTCAATGGTGGCACTGCGAAACGGCTGGGCAGGCTCGCGGGTATAACAGCCGTGGCGCACCGCCCAAACATCAGTGGCGTCATTGGCGCGGGCCGCCGGGGTGACATGCGAATTGCGGAACAAGCCCTCCTGAATGGTCAGGATTTCGTTGATATAGGCAGACATCAACATGATATCCACCAGCCCCTGATGCACCACCTCGCGAATGATATCGAGATACTCAGGCAAGTTGCGGTAGCCGAATTCCTCGCGAGTCCAGACTTCCGGGGAAAAACGGGCGGGACGTTCGCCCTGACCGGAGAGATAGGAGCGCGGGCCGGTGGCACGCACGCCAAAAGCCATGTCCGCATCCTTCGCATCCGCGAGGATAAACTCACGCGAAGCCGGATTGGCTTTGATCTCCGCCAGTTTGGCGTCCAAAGATTTCATTGATATAGCACCGACCCGCCCCATCTGCCCGCCACCGGGATAGCGTGTTTACTTCAGCTTGCTCAGAATTTGTTCCGTGATGGCCTGCACCAACTTCTCGGCGTCCGGATTCAGTTTGCCAGTTTCGCCAGCGGCGGGCTTGGACGGAGCGTCACACACCGCCCCCGTGCGCCACTCGCTGTTGTCGCACAGTTCGCATTCTTTGAGGCCGACGCGGGAATCCGGGATGCCCAGCGTGGTCTTGATGCGGATCAGGTCCTTCAGGTGGGCCGGGCTGAAAGTCTTCAGCGGCACGCCCAACTGCATGGCGACGACGACGGTATGGCAATAGGCCTCCAGGATTTCCATCTTGAAGTAGGCGTCCTCAACATTCACATGGCTCCAGGCCACCGCACCGTGATTGCCCATGAGCACGGTGTTATGCTTGTCCACCAGGTCCGCCACCAGCTTGCCCATTTCCGGCGTGCCGGGCGTTTGATATTCCGCCACCGGCACTGTCCCGATCATGACTTCAATTTCCGGGATCATGCACGTGGGCGGTTCGACCTGCGCGACGGCAAAGGCGGTCGAGTGCGGCGGATGGCAATGCACCGTAGCGACAGCGCGCGGCTGGCGCTTCATCATCTGGAGATGCATGAGAATTTCGCTGGTGCGCTTATTGGTACCGGCGAGCTGATTGCCCTCGAAATCCACCAGGCAGACGTCGGAGGTCTTCATGAACCCCTTGGACACCAGCGTGGGCGTGCACACCGCAATATCCTCGCCGACCTTGATGGCGATGTTGCCGCCGTTACCATCCACGTAACCGCGCTCCCAGAGGCGGCGGCCAATGTCGCAAATCTGCGCCTTGAAGAGGTTAATTTCCGGGGAATTGAAATAGGCTTCCAACTCGGCCTTGGGGGTCTTGGAGCTGTACTTCATGTTCGGCACATGCAGCAGACCGGTGGCAGCGGAACCGTAGGTATCCCCTGAAGCAACGGCCGCAGCCGGCTTGGCCGGCACCGCAGCGGCGGTAACTTGCGGCTTTTTCGCCACGCCCGAATCCAGGTCGCGCAAATAATCACGCGCGGATGGCGTCAGCAACACATCAGCCGGCAGATTGGCAACATCCTTGCCTTGCCGTACCATTTCTTCAACTTCTTTGAGACTGATTACGTTTTTCATAAAGTTCCGTTATTATAGTTTCAATGGGTTGTAAAAAATATCATCGATCAACGCGGCGTTTATGGCATCAATGGGGGTGGGTTTGTCGAAAGGTGCGGTGGCTTCCGCGCCTTCCTCGTATCCCACCGTATCCCCTACCCCGCCACCGAGCGAATCATATATCACCAGACTAGGGTCTTTGCTCATGCCAGCCGGGGTTTTGGTGCCGCGCTGAAAATGCTCACGGGTAAACGGGCTGACCACGAGCCAGCGGGCACCCACCAACGCGGGCACCGTCTCGCTCAATGTCACCCGACCTATAACCGTTCCAAATTTCATACTGGCACGTTCGGTTCCATCTCATCCACAATCCCGATCACCAACCAGCGCACCGGGCATTTTGCATTCTTCACCGCCTGCCGGGCGGCCCAGCCGTCCGACGAAATCACCACCCGCTGATGCATCCCGGCCCCGTAGGGATCAATCGCCACCTGGGGCGCGCCCTCGGGTTCGCCCGCGTTGCCAATCGGCTGGCAGATCACCAGCCGCCACCCCTCATAACCGGGATGCTTGCGGACTGAGACGGCATTGCCTTCAACACGGGCCAATAGCATAGTAGTTAGGAGTCAGGAGTTAGAAGTTAGAATGGCCTGCGCGTAGCCGTTTAACATTTTCCCGACCTCGACATATTGGCCTTCTAATTTCGTCGTATCTCCATACCCAAGGTCTTTGGCCAATACCAAGTAATAATGCACTTCCTCAAGCGAGCCCTGAGCGATATTGAAAAAACGCACCTTATCGCTCGGACCGCGTTTGGGGAACCCTTCGGCGATATTCGCCGCGATGGAAATGGCCGCCCGCCTGAGTTGAGATGTCAGCACATATCGTTCAGAATCCGGGAAACCATGGGAAAACCTGTACAAATCCAAAACGAATTGATGGGCCTTTTGCCAGACCATCAAGTCCTTGAAACTTCGCGCAGGTTTATTCATTCCATCTTCTAGTTCCTAATTTTTACTAGTCTATCTCCTAACTTCTATCTCCTAACTTCTAGAAAATTCTGAGTTTGTCCACCATCACACACCGCCGCACACGGGTGAAGGTTCGCGGATTGCAGATGCCTTCGCCGGTGGTCGTGGCAATGGAGAAATTCGAGTAGCCTTCGCCGCCCACGCCCAAACCCGCGACGCACGCGCCGTTTTTCACGAACAACGTCGTTTCCAGCGCCCGGGCCATCGCCGTCATATTCGACACGTCGTGCGAGTGAATAATGGCGCTGTGCTTGTAACCGTGTTCCGCCTTCTTGGATTCCGCAATGCCTTCGGCCACGGTTTTCACGCGGACCACCGGCACGAACGGCATCATCTGCTCTTCATACACGAACGGATGATCGGCCTGGGTCTCGGCGATCAACAGTTGGGTGCCGGCCGGAATGCTGGCACCGGCGATGCGGGCCAACACTTCGGGATCTTTGCCGACCAGATTACGGTTCAGCACGGGATGTCCGCACCCGGCGCCCTGTCCGGGCGGGAAGGTAAAGGATTCTTTGGACAGCTTCTCCACCTGGGAGCTGTTCAGGCGATACGCGCCGTGCCGTTCCAAGGCGGCCATGAACTTGTCGAAAAACGGTTCGAGCACGAACACCTCTTTTTCGCCGATGCACAGCAGATTATTATCGTAAGCCGCACCAAAGACCACGCACTTGGCGGCGTTGTCCAGGCAAGAGGTGCCATCCACCAGCACGGGCGGGTTGCCCGGTCCGGCGCAGACCGCGCGTTTGCCGCTGGCCATGGCGGCTTTCACCACCCCCGGACCGCCGGTGACACACAGCAATTTGACGTGTTCGCTCGCCGCAATCGCCTGGAAGGATTCCAGCGTCGGTTGTTCAACAATGCACGCGAGGTTCTCAATGCCGAGTTCACGGAAGATCGCCTCGTTTAATATCCGCGTCGCCATCGCCGCGCATTTGCTTGCGCCGGGATGGGCGTTGAATACGGCGGCATTGCCCGCCGCCGCCATGCTGATAACATTGCAGGCCAGCGTGGGAATAGAATGCGTCGAGGGAGTCACCGCGCCAATGACGCCGAAGGGCGCGTATTCTTCGAGGGTAATACCGTGATCGCCGCTCAAAGCATAAGGATGCAGAAACTCGACGCCGGGAATACCGCGCAGACCTTTCAGCTTTTCGATCTTGTGATCGAGGCGTCCGATCTTGGTTTCCTCCAACTCGATGCGGCCCCATTCCACGGCGTTGGCGAAGGCGAGTTCCTTGACGATCTGGATCACTTTATTGCGTCCGGCAACGCCCTTTTCCGAAAGTTGCAGGTACGCCTGATGCGCGGCTTCGCAAGCCTGTTTGGCGTCCTGAAACACGCCGAACTTGCGCGGACCGGGATCCTTGGCGGGAGCCGGAACAGGACAACCGCAATCGCTTTTGGGCACGGCAGCAGTGGTCAATACCTGCCCCAAGCGCCCCAGCACTTCAGCCACGACATCCCGCACCAGCGTTTCATTGATTTGCGAACTCATAGGTCATTCAAGTTTGCGCCTTGGCGCTATAAATCTCTTTCCCAAACACATCCACGGTATCCACGATGCCGATGATGACGGCGTCCACCGGAGCCTCTTTCAAGCCGGCCGCCAGGCGCGCGGAGCTGCCCTGGCAGAACAAAACCATCTCGCCGGCGCCGGCCCCCACGCTATCCACGGCGACAATGGTATTGCTGCCCGGTTTAAACCGGGTGGGGTCCTTGTCATCCACCAACTGGGGCCGCACCACGAGGAGCTTGCGCCCGCTCATGCTCGGATCCTTTTTGGTCGAGACAACGTAACCCTCAACTTTGGCGAGAAACATGGTTTTGCAGGTGGAAAATCAACGGTCAAACGTTAGAACCTGAAAGCCGGACCGCCCGCACAACCCGCGCCGATGGCAGCCGACTTCCAACCTTCCGTTTCCCAAGCCTCTACTTGGCCACCGGTTTCTTCGGCAACACCTGTTCCACATCGGCGTGCGGGCGCGCAATGACATGCACGCTGACGAGTTCGCCCTTGATTGCCTTGACGGCTTGGGCGCCCGCGTCCGTCGCGGCCTTGACGGCGGCGACATCCCCCACCACGACGGCGGTGACCAGCGCGTTTCCGACCTGGATCATCGGCCCGGCCAACTCGACGTTGGCGGCCTTGAGCATGGCGTCCGTACCTTCGACGAGCGCCACGAGACCCCGAGTTTCAATCATTCCAATTGCTTGTTGTGACATAGATTTGTTTTGGTTAATGGTTAATCGTAAATTGTTAAATGGTATGTTTCAGCTTCATTTTTCCAGGAGCCGCTTCGCCTCGCGGGCGACCACCAACTCCTCGTTCGTGGGGATCACCATGACTTTCACGCGTGAATTCGGCGCGCTGATGACCGCTTCCCGTGCCTTAACCTGCTGGTTCAATTCCGGGTCCAGCACGATGCCAAGCTGATCCAGGTTCGCGCAGATTGCTTCACGCAGGCTCACCTGGTTTTCCGCAATCCCCGCCGTCAACACCAGCACATCCGCACCGTTCAGCTCGGCCAGATAAGCCCCCACCCAATGGCGGATTTGCTGAACGAAAACATCGAGCGCCAGCTTGGCGCGCGGATTTCCCAAGGCAACCTGGGCATCCAGGTCGCGGACATCATTATAACCGCCAGACAACCCTTTCAGACCGGACTCTTTGCAGAGCATTTTCTCGATCTCCGCCAAGGAGAGGCTGGTGGTTTTTAGGAGGAACGGAATCGCGCTGGAATCCAAATCACCGACGCGGTTATTGTGAGGCAGACCGGACTGCGGGCTCATACCCAAACTATTTCCGATCGCCACACCGTTTAAAATTCCGGTAATGGAGGAACTGCCCCCCAAGTGACAGGAGATGACGCGCAGCGCGGGCTGGCGCACCGGAGAGGTGCCGCCATTCACGTAGAGCATCCGGGCGCGTTCGGCCACATCCTCGCGACCGAGCAATTCCGCCGACCGTTCGGCAATGAATTTGTGACTGGCACCATGAAAACCGTAGCGGCGCACGCCCAGGTCGTACCAGCTTTCCGGCACAGCATACCGCATCGAGGCCGAGGGGGCATACTGATAGAAGGCGGTTTCAAACAACCCGATCAGCGGCATTTTGGGCATCCGTTGAGCGAACAGCCGGATGCCGGTAATGTACGGCGGATTATGGGCCGGAGCGAGCTGGTTAAAAGCCTCCATGGCCTGCAGCACGGTTTCATCCAAACGCACGCAGCCTGAGACGTTCTTGGCCACCACGGTCTTAAACCCGACGGCGGCCAGGTCACTCTCGCTGGCAATGGCGCCCCCCTGCTTCAACTGCGCCAGGCAGTCTTCGATGGCGGCGGCGTAATCCGTCACCCGCTCGAAACCACCCTTGTGCAGCATCCGCTCTTGGCCGTTTGAGAAATCAAACAGCCGCCACTTGAGCGACGTGCTACCAATGTTGGCTACCAGGATTTTCATGGTCTGGCGATACGAGGCACGGCGGCGTCAGGACAACGCCCCGGCCATCGGCGCTCCACCCTTGATTATTGCTGGAGCCACTTGCCGAGACCGCCCAATCCTTCGTGCGGACGCGGGATCACCTGCACGGCGACCACGGCACCCACCTGGGAGGCGGCGGCAGCGCCGGCGTCGGTCGCGGCCTTCACGGCGGCGACGTCGCCCCGGAAGAATCCGGTCACGTATCCGCTGCCGACTTTTTCCCAGCCCACGAGGGTGACATTCGCGGCTTTGAGCGCGGCGTCACAGGCTTCGAGCAGGGCGCAAAGCCCCTTCGTTTCGATCATGCCAATTGCTTGCTGTACCATAAATTTATTAATCGTTATTGGTTGTGGTTGTCAGTTCAGGCTACTTCTTGATGGCGGCATCGCCCAGGAATGCCTTCAGCAAATCCTCGTGCGGACGCGCCAGGATGTGGGAGCTGACCAGCTCGCCGACTTTGCCAGCCGCCTTGGAGCCCGCGTCCACCGCCGCCTTGACGCTGCCGACGTCGCCCTTGCAGAAGACGGTAATCAAACCGCCGCCGATGGGGATGGTTTTGACCAGCGTGACGTTGGCCGCTTTTACCATGGCATCGCTCGCCTCGACGGCGCCGATGTAGCCCTTGGTCTCGATCATTCCTAATGCTTCGCTCATAGTTTTATTTTTATGGGTTGATGGTTTTCGTTTTAAAATGGTTCAATTACTTGACTAATTCGCAGGGAGTATCTGCCTGGAGATTGCAGGCATTGCCTTCATCGGTATCAATGTGGACCTCCAGCTTGAAACTCTTGTCCACGCGCACCAGCATTTCATCCAGCGTAATGGCGCACGGGCCGCCGATCTTGAGTTGCATGTACCCGCCCGGTTTCACCCCGTAGAATTCCGCGTCATCCGGATGCATGTGCACATGTCGCTCGGCGCGAATCACGCCGTCTTTCATCTCAAAAAATCCATTGGGGCCCATCAGCATGCAGCCCGGCGTATCCTTGATGTTGCCCGAGGCGCGCAGCGGCAGGTCAAAGCCCAGTGCGATGCCGTCCGTATATGCCAGCTCCACCTGATTCAAATTGCGGCAGGGACCGAGAATGCGGAGATTGGAAATGACGCGGCTGCGGGGGCCGATCAGCGTGACGGCTTCCTTGGCGGCAAATTGGCCATCCTGATAGAGCCATTTATGCACCTGCAACTTGTGGCCTTTGCCAAAAAGCGCTTCCACCGCCTCTTGGGTCAGATGGCAATGACGGGCGCTCACGTTTACCAAAAGCGGGTTGGGGCCTTTGGCCGTGCGAGGCAGCGGCAGCGATAACCGCTGATAGATCGCTTGCCGAACCAAATGTTCGACCGCTGAACGATGTATGGGCGCTTGCGCAGACATATTATGGAGTGAGTTTGGTAGAAAAATGGCTCCCTGTCAAATTAAATCTTGCAAAAAATATCAGCTTATACCAATATCTACCAAAATCTACCAAGATTAAGACTTAAGACATGCAAGCGGAAGAGCGACAACGGCGCATCGAAGAATACCTTGGGCGGGTGGAATTTGCCTCTTTGGAGGAACTCGCCCGCGAGGTGGAGGCGTCCATTTCCACCGTCCGCCGGGACCTGACCGCGCTGGAAGTCACCGGAGTGGCCAAGCGAACTCATGGCGGAGGCCGGATCGTCAACCCGCGCACGGACGAATTTACGTTTTCCACACGGGACACCCATGAGTTGAGCGAAAAGGAAGCCATCGGCAAAGCGTGCGCTGAACTCATCAAGCCGAACCAGAGCCTGATCTTGGACGCGGGCACCACGGTCTATCACGTGGCGCGGTATCTGGGCAGCAAAGCGCCGCAGGTGATCACCAATTCCCTGCCGGTCGCCAACCTGTTCATTTCGGATAACCAGGTGGAGGTGCTGGTGACCGGGGGTGTGATCTATCCGCGCTTGGGAGTGCTGGTAGGACCGGTGGCCATCAACAGCTTTTCGGACATGCACGCGGATGTGGCCATCATGGGGGCGGGCGGGCTGACGTTGGATGGCATCACCAACTCCCATGCACTCCTGATCGAGATCCAGCACGCGATGATCAAATCCGCGCAGAAAGTCATCATCTGCCTGGACCATACCAAATTCGGTCGAAAATCCGTGGTGCCGATGTGCGACCTGGAGGTGATTGACACGATCGTCACGGATAACGGCGCCCCACCGGAGATGGTAAACGCCCTGCGCGAACGCGGTATTGAGGTGATTGTGGCGGGGTAAGGGGAGGCTGTTTGGTTTGCGCTGATTAACGGCGAAGGCTATTTAACCGCCAAATGCCCGTGGAAAACCCAAAATTGCATGTGGACTTGCGGCGATTGTCTATAGACTTTTGTCGATTTCCCATGGGAAAACGCCGCTAGCCTATAGACTTTCGTCAATATCCTATGGGAAAACGGCGTTGGACCATAGACTTTTAACGCTGGCCGATAGACTTTTGGCGATTGTCTATCGTCCTGCATGGGTTTCCCATGGGAAATTGGCGTTGGGCGGCCAGCCAATTCCAGCCGTAGTTGGGAAAATCCTGGAAACTCAGAGGCCCGGCATGGCCTCATCAATCACCTCGGGGTGCGCGGTGCGGATATGCATCAACACCTTGCTGCGGGCGACCATCTCCACCGTGCTCTCCGTATTGGCGATCTCGGCGGTCTGTGTCGCTCCGCAAACTGGGCACACGGCCACATAACACGCGTTGACTCCATAAGGCTCCCGCGTCATTTGAATCTCTTCAAACCACTGGATGGGTGTTTTCTTCATAGCGTACCTGTTAAAGAGGAGAGATTATACCCACTCCTTGGCATAAGGCCAGCTTCATTTATACGAAAATCAACTTAGCGGCAGGTGTCGCGGAATAAAGTAGCCGGACAAAAACGAAACCTGCCCACGACTTCTCATTGACCGTGCCGCCGCGTTTGCTATCGTCGCCCCATGCCACTTTCGTGGAATGAGATTCGTCACCGCGCCATCGCCTTTGCCAATGAGTGGCAAGGCGAAACCCGCGAGGCTGCCGAGCGCCAGACGTTCTGGAATGAATTCTTCAATGTGTTTGGCATTCGCCGCCGCACGGTGGCCACGTTCGAGGAGCCGGTGAAGAAACTCTCGGGGGATTGGGGCTTCATTGACCTGTTCTGGCCCGGCAAACTGCTGGTCGAGCACAAGACCGCCGGGGCGGACCTCGGCAAAGCCCACGCGCAAGGCATGGATTACATTCGCGGCTTGAAGAACTCCGGGCGCGATGCGGAAATTCCCCGTTGGCTGCTCGTCTCTGATTTCACGCGCGTTGCGTTGCATGATTTGGAGCCGGAACAAGACCCGGATGCCCCGCTGTTGCAACGGTTGCCGCCCAGCATTGAGTTTCCGCTCGCAGAGTTTCACAAGCATATCCGCCATTTTGCGTTCGTCGCCGGATATACCCAGCATCGGCTGGACCCGGAAAGCCCCGCAAACCTCGAAGCCACCCAGCTCATGTGCAACCTGCACGATGCCTTGGAGCATGGCGGCTACACTGGGCACGAACTCAAACGGTTCCTGGTCCGCATCCTCTTTTGTCTTTTCGCTGAAGACACCGGCCTTTTCCCGACCAAAGGTTTTGAATTGTTAATCCGCGATCGTACCGCCGAGGATGGCTCCGATCTCGGTCTCCGTTTGGCACATCTGTTTCGCATTCTCAACACGGATACCACGCAACGCCAAAAGAACCTGGATGAGGACCTGAGCCAGTTCCCGTATGTGAACGGCGAACTCTTTTCCGAGAAGCTGGAGTTTGCGGATTTCAATGCCGACATGCGCAATGGCCTGCTGGCCTGTTGCCGGTTCCATTGGGAGACTATTTCCCCCGCCGTCTTCGGGTCGCTCTTCCAAGCCGTCATGGACAGCAAGGAACGCCGCCAGGTGGGCGCGCATTACACGGCGGAAAAGAACATTCTGAAGCTCATTCGTTCACTGTTTCTGGATGAACTGCGGGCAGAGTTTGAAAGCATCAAGACCAACCGTTCCACCCGCCGCATGGCCCGCTTGGAGGAATTCCATGATAAGCTGGCCAACCTGACGTTCCTCGATCCCGCCTGCGGGTGCGGCAACTTTCTAGTCATCACCTACCGCGAACTGCGCAAACTGGAATTGGAAGTGCTGCTGGAATTGCACGGTCGTCAGCATGAAATGGCGCTGGATGCCGTCAATAAGCTTTCCAAGCTCAACGTCCACC
>JBAXGN010000175.1 GCA_037139415.1 Verrucomicrobiota bacterium
TGCTTTGCGGGTTGATTCCCTTGCGGCCTTTTAGATCAAGGACACGGGCGGGACCGTTGATAGTTTCACCTGCCAACAACTTGGAGGCGTCGGTGAGGTAACGATGCTTTGGCTTCAGCGGACCGGCTCCAGGCGCCCCGTCGAGGCGCAACCCGAGGGTGACGGCGGAAGTAACGGTCAAACTTGTCGCTAAAAAATGGCGGCGGTTCAGGCAGGGGAAGCTCAGAAGCGGTTTGACGGTTGGAATGCTCATGGGATTGGTGTCGCTTTCAGGGTCGCCTTCTCAGCAATGAGGATTGGCGAATCGTAAATCGGAATTTGTCGTAAGACGACGCCATCGCCGGTGGGCGACCAACTTGCCTTTGGCAAGGAATAAACCTCGCCGGTGCGCAGATCGGCATAAACAGGGTCCGTAAAGCGTGAAGCGTGAAGCGTAAAATCAACGGGCTTTGTATTGTTGGAGTCTGAAGGCATGGCACCTTTGAACCAGAGCGTGACGACTTGGTCTCCGGTCTTGCTGGCATAAGCGAAGGCCGCGACGGTGTTGGTCACGCTGGCGGTGCACGTGAAGTTGGTCACGCGGACCAGCGAGTCGTCGAAGATGGCAAAGACGTTCTGCGCCGCGAAATACGCCGGCTTGGCGTAGGCGACGGTCTGATTCGCGCGCGAGGCGAGCAGCCCTTTGTAGTTCATGTCCAGCTTCCCGCCCCAGTGGTAGTGCAGGTCAATCATTGTGAACAGGTTGACCGGCACATCCTTTCCGTGATGGGCGAGCATCCGGCGAAGATTCCACTTCGTCTGGATAGTTTCGGTCATGGGTAGTTTCTTCAGCGCAAAGTTTTCCTGAAACTTGGAGGTCGCGCCCGTCTCGCCCTGGCGCACGGTGATCGGATGGCCATGCTGCGCGATGATCGCGCGAAGTTGGTCAATGTTGCGGGTGTCGTCAGGATTGTTCGGATAAGTCAGGATTGTTCGGATAACTATGCACCGTAATGGCATTAATGAGCGACAACTTCTCGCGCTGGTGGACTCGCAGGAGGAACGACTCCGCGTAGGGAACCTTGTGGGCCAGAGCCAGCGCATAGATGCGCGCCTTGGGTTGCTCGCCCCGAATGACCTCCGCCGTGCGGATGAAGAATTCCGCATAATCCTCGGCCGGACTCGGACCGAGATCCGGTTCATTCCAAACTTCCCACTCATTCACGCGGTCCTGATAGCGACGCACCACGGTGCGAACCCAGGTGTCCCAGGCGGTGAGTGCCTGGGGCGATTTCGGAAGTGCGCCGCCCAACCCGGTGCCGCCGCCGTCCGGGTACAGCTTATTGCCATAGGAAACTTCCAGCCATGGTTGCACCCCTTGTGATACGGCATCATTGACGACCTCATCGAGCCATGTGAAGTCATAGGCGCCCGGCTTCGTCTCGCACTTGGCCCAGCCGGCCTGCAAGCGGATCGCCTTCGCCCCGAGCGGTCCGAGGAATGCCTTGTAGTTCGCATAGACACCAAAATCGCGGTCGAGCGTCTCCCCGCCGATGGACCAACTGGACGAGGCGATGTCCTTCGCGGCGCGGGGTTTGATTTTACCCAAGAGCTGAAACCCCGGAGCGGGAGCGTGCGTTGTTTGAGCCTCTCCCGCCGTGCAACTGACAGATAGCAAAGCGAGAATCAGCCAGATTATAGATTTTGCGGTGTTCATACTAAAGGCTGTTTAGGGGATGGCGGCGCGCAGGCGCAGCAGCAGCACCCCGTGACGGGGTACGGTGGCCTTGAACTGGCTGTCGTGCACGCCGAGATCACGCTGACGCCACAGGTCCCGAAGGTTCTGCCGGCCATTCAGACCGAGGTCCTTCCACTGAACCGTCAGGTCGGCAGCGATCTCGCCGCGATTGCATAAGCCCACGGCCTGGCTGCCGTCTTCCAGATTTTTGATCATCAGGAATGTCTCTGGCGTCAAGGGGACAACCCGGGCGGATTCGCCGAGCGGGTCCTGGTTGACCTCAATGACTTCCGGGTTGCAGAGCACATTCAGCGTGAACGCGTCGATCCTGCTCATGTCGCCACTATAGAAAAGCGGCGAGGCCATCAGGCACCACAATGACATAAAGGAATACTGCTCGGTCGGCGTCAATGGGCAGGGCTTTAGTTCGCCACCCGTGCGGGCATCGCCGATGCGGCCAATTTGAATGTAGTCCGGATCATTCCATGCGCCCGGCTTGGACCATTGGCGATACGCCGCATTTTTCAACGCCACCGCAAAGATGCGGTTCAATTCGGCGCCCAAGTCATCCGCGGTCCGCCACGAATGACCGCCGACCTCCGCTCCCCATTCCCAAACGTTGCCCATGCCGTACTGGCACAGGTTAAAGACGATGTCGCGTTGCTGCTGCCGCAGGCAGTCGCCCATCAACTGAAAAGGTTTCTTCAGCGCCGCCAGGCTCTTATCCTCTTTGGCGATGGTTTTATAGGAGCACCAATCGTATTTCAGGAAATCAAAACCCCACGAGGCGAACTGTCGGGCGTCCAGCGCTTCGTGCTCGTAGCTGCCCGCGTAACCCGCGCAGGTGAGCGGGCCGGGCGAACTATAGATGCCAGCCTTGAGCCCTTTGGCATGGATGTAATCGGTCATCGCCCGCAGGTCGGGGAAATGTTTATTGGGAACCAGATTTCCCTGCATGTCGCGCAGCGGCCCGAGCCGGAGCGGGTCGGGCTTTCGCTTGGCGTCGGGCGACGCATTCATCCAGCAATCGTCAATATTGACGTAACTGTATCCCACATCGGCCATGCCGGTCTTGACCATGACATCGGCGGCCTCGCGCATCATGGCGTCAGTAACCCGATTATAGTGCGCATACCAGTGATTCCAGCCCATGGGCGGCGTCAATGCCAGCGTATCGCCGCTGATGATCTTGAACGGGCGCGAGGTCTCTCCAGCCCCGTTCCGGGCGCGCACGGTTAGCGTGTACGAACCGCGTTGGGGAGCGGAGCCGGTGATAATCCCGCTGACAGCATCCAGTTGGAGACCGGCAGGCAGGCTTTCGGCTGAGAACTGCATGGGCCGATCACCGGTCGTTGGGATCCGGTAAATGAAGGGATTTCCCGGGCGGCAACCGTACACCTTTGGACCATTGATGCGAGGTTCGCGGGGTGGTTTTGGAGTGAGCATGACCGCCTCCTCGTGTGGTGCGGCGACCGTATGCGGTTTGTCACCGTTGATGAGGAAGCGGGCGTCGGCCCAGTCGGCATGATTAAACGGGTGGCTTTCGTCAGCATGGTCCGTCATCAGCAACAGTGAGCGGACACCTTTCAGGTCGAGGTTCACGGCCTTGGCTGGCGTACCGTGTTTCATCACACCTGACTCCCAGAGCTTCCTGCCATCGCCGTAAATGGCGAAGGTAACCGCTGCTGCCGGATTTCCCGCTGCGTCATCCACACCAACGGAGGCGGCGAATTCCTCCGCCTGTCCGTCCAACTCCACCCAGAGCGTGGTGGTGGCGCGGGTGCCGATCCCGCGTTCAAACTTCTGGCCGCCGATCATCAGCGGCTTCCCGCTGAAGGAGCGATCCGCCGCCGGTTTTCTCCATCCCTCGACGTGCAGGTGGCTGAGATCAAGCTCGGTCAGCCAGTTGGTCTGCGCGGCAACGGCACTCCACCCACCCATCGCCAACCCAGCCATTGCCAGGAATAGCCGTTTGAGTTTAGCGCCTGCCAGTGCCGCCATTTGTATGAAATTACGCTGGGTGGTGTTCATTTTTATCAGGCCTTGTTGGTTGGTGTGAGTTCGGCATCGGTGAGCAGGTAGAGCTTGGTGACACCGGGTTGGTGAGGAATCTGGGCGATTCCGTTTTTCACGGGTACTGCACCGCCGTCGAAGAGTTCTTCGAGCTGGCAGGGTTTGCGCAATGGCAAGGTGATGGCAGGGGCGGCATCAGTCTGCATGTGAATACCGAGCAGACGGCTGTTGATGTAAACAGGGTCACGACCTTCGTAGTAGATGTGGACGCCGGCGGCGCGCGCGATTTCGCGGTAGAGCGCGGAGGGAAGGCCGCCGACTGCGCTATAGATTGATGTGTGGGAGTCAGATTTCTTTACTGCCAGCGCTGGCGCGCCGTTGGAATCGTACACGCCGCACGTCTGCGCCACCGCATCCCGCACTTCAAAGAGGGGCGTGGTTTCCAGCAGACCCTTGCTGCGCATGTCGAACGTCTGGTCGCGCGGGGTGCTGGAGTTCTGCCCCGGCGTGAACCCGAAACGCACGGCGGAACCGATCCGGGTGAACAGGCCTTCGGGCCGCACCGTGACCGCGCTCCCCCCTTCCGCTCGACGGGCCACTTTGATTCCCGTGATATCGGAAATTGCATCCACCGAGAATCCGTCTTTCTGAATGTAGTTCGGAGCATAAATCCACAGCAGGGTCCGCCCGTTGCGCTGGACCTTCGACCGGAGGAACGCCCGCTTCGCCTCGGGAACCACGAAAGGATTCAGGAAGATGCACAGTTTGTAGCGTTCCCACGGCATGCGCGGGTGGTCGAGGTCCGAGAAGTTGTAGATGTCGTAGGGCGCGCCGATGCGGGCCAGTTCGTCGGGCGGCTGCACCAGCAGGTCGTCCGCGACGCTGGAACGCGCGTTGATGTGATACATGGACGGCACGTCGCCGAACACCGCGATCTGCGCGACCGACCGCATCGGCACGTCGCGCAGCCGGCCCTGCGCCTTCACCAACTCGGCGACCATGGCCATCATCTCCGGACTGGCGTAGTTGCCACCGAGGAAGTCGAACCACCACAGGGCGGTGCGCTTGACGCGCGTCAGGGCGAACTCCCGCCGCAACACCTGGCGCGAAGCGAACGCGTCGGGCAGTTTGGTGTTTCCCCCTGGGATCTTGCGGCCGTTCTCGACGGTATCGCGGGCGATGTGGGTGGTGTGGTCAACCTCTTGAAACACCAGTTTGCCGTGTAGGTCGAGCGAGTCCACCGTGAGCAGGTAGCCGCTCGCGCCCTCCAGGCTGCGCGGCTTCCCATACTTCGCCGGCGCGTAGATCATGTCGAGGTCCGGACAGCTCCAGACGCGCTCGTAGCCCAGGTGCCCCTCCTGCAGCAGCCGCTCGCTGTTGAGCTGCGTCAGATAGCCGTAGAAGAGGCCGAGCAGTTTGCGGTGCTGCAGCACCTCCTGCGCTTTGCCGGCGAAGTAGAGGATGGCGTCGCCGATGATCTCGTGATGGAACCGCCAGTAGCGCAGGGCCTCGGCGTCCGCGACCGGATCGCGGAAGATGCCGTGGGAGGTGCGCTGCAGCACGTCCAGCGGCGGCATCGTTGCCGTGGGGTCGCCGGTGAACTTGCGGAAGGCCGCCGTCTTGATCGGGTGCTGGCGGATCAGCGCCTCCGGCCGGCCGCGTCCCTGCGAGTTCGTGTACCACTCCGTCGAGGAACCGCAAAGCAAACTGTAGGCGAACACGCGGTCGCCGTAGCGCGCTTCGATCTGGCGCAGGAAGGCCTGAAGCGAGGCGGCTGTGTCCGTCCGCCAGGGTCCGTGGCCCGCCGTCTCGACCAGGTTCCAGTAACTGTTCGAACACTCCGGGTGGGCGGCCAGGTACCAGTCGCGGGTGTCGAGTTGCACAGCGATGTTGTAGTACGCGCCCGGAGCGTTGGCCTCGAACAACTCCATCTGCGCGTCGAAGGCCTTCCAGTCGAACTGCTCCGGGCCGGTCCAGACCTCTCCGAACAGGGAGTACGGCACGTCCAGCGTGCACAGCATGCCGGTGTGCGTGACGTTGGCCAGCCGAAGGCCGGTGCCAGCGAAGCCGCGAATCAGCTCGGGCGTGGGGCGGTACGAGCGGTAGGCCAGCGGATCGAAGATCTGGCCATTGATCTCGATCTTGAGCACGCCGCCCTGGGAAACAATTTTAGCCCGCAAGCCGCGCGGTGTGGCGGCAGCGGTAGGCAAAGGCAAACCATTGGCGAGAGCCATGGTGCTGAGACTCGCACCGGCGGCCGTCAGCATGAAATCGCGGCGTGAGGTGTTTTTCATGCTTATTTCAAAAGGATTTTCTCCATATTGCCGAGGGTTTCGTAGCCTGAGGTAATGGCTTCCTCGCCGGGCTCCAAGCCTTCCAGAACTTCGTAGAAAGCGGGATTCTGGCGGCCGATCCTGATATTACGCTTAATGGCAATCTGGGTCTGCGGATTGACGACATAAATCCATTGGCCACCGGTGGAGGAATAGAATCCGCCGCGCGGAATCAGGATGGCGGTTTGGGATTGCCCGAGTTCGAGTCGAATGCGAGAAGTTTGACCGATACGAATTTCGGGAGGAACCTTACCGCTAAAGACGAGGTTCACGGAGAATTTCCCGCTTTTAACTTCCGGATATATTTTGGAAACGGCGGCGGGATACTCCTGCCCTGAAAATTCGCACGACGCCTGCAGCTTCAGTTTCACCCGGGAGATGAAATGCTCATCCACATCGGCCCGGAGCTTATAGGCATCCAGAATGTTAATGGTGCCGATCGGGGCGCCATAGGCAATGACCTGACCCAACTCGGGATTCAGGGTGGCCAGTTCACCGTCCACGGGGGCTTTGATGGTTAATTTGTCCAGGCGCGAGCGGTTGATGGCCAGGTTTCGCTGCATGCTTTCCACCGATTCCTCCGAGGCCGTAATGCGCGCGGTCATGGAGTTGGAATCCAGCACGCTTTTTATCGCCAATAACTCATAGAGTTTCTGTTTCCGGTCGTAGTTTTCCCTGGTGGTTTGCCGATCATCCTGGGAAATGATTTGAGTCTGGACCAACTGTTCATTATTGGTTACATCCCGTCCGAGCTTGCAGAGGTCATAATAATACTGCACGAGTTGGGATTGGTTGTTGTAGAGTTGATTCTCCATCGTCACGCGCAGCGACTTCAGATCGTTGACGGCCCGGGCAACTTCAGTTTCGTAACTGGAGATTTCCAGCAGCAATTTGTCGTTGGTGATCCGCAGGATCGGGTCGCCTTTCTTCACCGCAGCGCCTTCACGGATAAAGATTTCCTCCACCCGACCACCCTCGGTCGCATCCAGGAAGACAGTCTGAATGGGTTCCACGGCACCCAGAACGGCGATCTCATCCTGGAAGATGTCCTTTTTGACTTTCGCGCGAGTGATTTTGGTCTGGTCAACCTGGACCTGGGAACCAACGTTTTGGTGCAAACAGTAAAAAAGGACTGCAAGCAGGGCTGTTCCTGCGATCGCATAGCGGATCAGCCGCTTTTTCCGTTTGATACCCGGATCAATGGGTTTGTCCATAAGTTTAACGCTTTGCACTGGTTTGCATTTTACTCATAACGCAGAGCTTCCACTGGATTTCGGGTGGCGGCGGCATAGGCCTGGTAGAAAACGGTTGCCATGGCGATCAGCAGCGCAGCCAGCCCAGCGGTTGCAAACGTCAGCCAAGACAGATTAGTACGATAGGCGAAATTTTGAAGCCAATTATTCATGACCAGATATGCGATGGGACAGGCGATCACAAAGGCAACCGCGACCCATTTGGCGAATTCGCCAGTCAGCATCAGGATGATCTCTCCGGCCGTCGCTCCGTTGACTTTGCGAATGCCGATTTCCTTGGTTCGCTTCTGGATCGAATGGGCAGCCAGGCCATACAATCCGAGGCAGGCGATGAACACGGCCAGCAGGGTGAACAGGGTGAAGAGGGTGCCAAACTGCCGGTCGCTCCGGTATTGCTGGTCAAAGGCCTCGTCGAGGAAACGGTATTCAAAGGTGTCCAACGGGTAGATTTCTTTCCAGATGCCACGGATGGCCTCGACCGTGGCGTGGATGTCCTGGGATTTGAACTTGATGGCATAATAACCAACGTCATACAGCCACTTGTAACCGCAGTAATAGACTACGGGCCGGATTTCTTTTCGCAGCGACTCCTGATGGTAATCATTCACCACCCCGACAATTTGAAACTGCTTGGTGCCAATCCAGATGAAGGAGTCCACTGCTGTTCGAGCCTCCGCAAACCCCAGTTGCTTGACCGCCGCCTCATTCACGATGATCGTAGCGGCTTCCGCTGCGGTGTTGTCCGAAAAGTTCCGTCCCGCCCGGAGCGTGAGCTTGAAGGTCGGGATGAAATCATGGTCCACGTAAGCATAGGTGTAATTGTTCTTGGTATCCGGCAGGTCGTTGGCTTTCCGGATATCCTGACGCTGCCAAATGATTTCCTTGCCCGGCAGGGCGGAAGCCGTGGTTATGGCTTCGACTTCAGGCAGGGCGCGGACTTTGTTTTTGTAAGTTTGCAGCGAGGTGATCCGTTTCGCAGTGCCGATGTCGTTCATGGAGGAATACGTGACCAGGGTGCGTTCAATATTAATACCCAGCGCCTGATTGCGCATGAAGTTGATTTGCCGGTAGATGGTGATGACGCCGATGATCAGGATGATGGAAACCGCAAACTGACAAACCACCAGGAGCTTGCGAGGGTCCAGCTTATGGACTGAGAATTTATGTTTTGGTTTAAAGAGCAGCATGGTGTCATAGGACGACTGAATAAAGGCGGGGTAAAAGCCTGAGAGGATAATCCCAGCGAAAAAGACACCGGCGGCGACCACCAGGAAGCCGGGATCGAGGACCAGGGTGCTCAACGCCACTTTGCGTTCCAATAGGCCAAAGACCGCCCGAGAGAGGGCGGCTACCAGGAGCACGGCCAGGCTGGCGCTCAGCACATTTATTACCCCGTACTCGACCAAATGCTGCACGATCAACTCCCGCCGGGACGCGCCGGCGACCTTGCGGATGGCCATTTCCCGGGCGCGCTCCAGTGACCGGGCCAGGGTCAGATTGATGAAGTTGATCCAGGCGATCACCAGGATGACCAGGCCGAGGATGCCGGTGGCCAACACGGACCGGTAATCGCCGTTGGCCACGACTTCCCCCGTGCGGTTGGAGTGCAAATGAATGTCGCGCACTGGCTGCAGGAAGAAGTCAATGCGGGTGCCATCCTGCGTGACCTTTTTCAGGTAATCGGTTTTGAGTTGGTTGATCTTTTCCTCGACGTGGCGGGCATCGGAATTCGGACGAAGCAGCAGATAGGCAAAATGTCCCTGGCTGCCGAAGTCCCAATCGGTCACGGGTTTCATAACGCGGAACTTCTCCTCATCCTGGGCGTCGGCACGACCGCGCGGGCCACCGCGTTTGGAAAAATAATAGAAGTAGGTTTTGCGGGAAAGCAGCAGGTCGAACGCCAAGTGGGTATTTGGCGGGAGATCCTTGAAGACGCCGGTGACTTCGAACTCCCAGCTCTCGTTGACCTTGAACCATTTTCCGATGGCCTGGGCAGTTCCGAAGAGCTTGATGGCAGCGGATTCCGAAAGGATGGCGGAGTGCAAATCGGTCAGCGGATTCGCCGCCTTTTTGACCACAAACGGGAATTGGAAGACCTCGAAGAACGAGTCCTCGGCCCCGAACATGGAGATGTCCTGGATGCGGTTTTCCGGGGTTGAAACGGAGATAATATCCCGGAAAATCTCCGTCCCCCCCGCCACCTCTGGCAGCTTATCCTTCAGTGTGCGCCCCATGTTGTAGAAGGCCCGGGCGCTTTTGAAGCTCAGGGCGCCATTCTGATACCGGTCATGGACGACACGGTAGATTTGGGCGGATTGCCCCCAGAAGGTATCGTAGTGCGTTTCGTAATGGACATAGATAAAGATGAACACGCAGGCCGTCATGGCCAGCGCTAGGCCCAGGATATTGATGAGGGAAAAAGACTTGTGCTTCCGCAGGTTGCGGCTCGTCACGGTGAGGTAATGGTGAAGCATAATGTCGAGCTTCAAAAGGGTTTCTCGACGCTCCCGGTGGCAATCTGGCCATCGAACAACTGGACGATGCGGTGTGCCCGCTTGGAATCCGTAGGCGAATGGGTGACCATGACAATGGTCGTGCCCTCGGCATTCAGCTTGGCGAGCAAGTGCATGACCTCGTGTCCGTGGGCGGAATCCAGATTGCCAGTGGGTTCGTCGGCCAGGATCAACTTCGGGCCCGCCACCACCGCCCGGGCGATGGCCACACGCTGCTGCTGGCCGCCGGACAACTGCTGTGGGAAATGGGAGCGGCGGGCGGTGATGCCCAACCGCTCCATGACCGCGTCCACCTTCTGTTTGCGCTCGGTCGCCGCAGCTTTCAGGTAGAGCAAGGGCAATTCGATGTTTTCAGACACGGTCAGTTCGTCAATCAGGTTGAAACTCTGGAAGACGAAGCCGATTTTGCCTTTGCGGAGGTAGGTGCGTTCGCTTTCCTTCAGCCGGGCCACATCGGTTCCGTCGAAGAGATAATTGCCATCGGTGGGATTATCCAGCAGCCCAATGATATTGAGCAGGGTGGATTTCCCGCAACCCGAAGGTCCCATGATGGCGACGAATTCGCCGGGCTTTACCGCGAAGTTCACGCGGTTTAAGGCGGTGGTTTCCACCTCGTCGGTGAGGAATACTTTGGTAAGATTTTCAGTTTTAAGCATGTCGTTTTTCCTGCTTTTATTTTGCTATTGAAGCAAGCACGCGATCGCCGTGCGACGGCGGCGACGAGATGACAAGGAAATGTACCGGTGCTTCTGTCGGGTTCCAAACCCGATGCACCATACCTGGCTCGACCTGAACGCCTTCACCTGCGCACAGTCGCGTCACGCCTTCGGGCGACCAGATCGAAAGCCCACCTTCCAGTACAAAGAAAAATTGGCGGCTGTGCTGATGATGGTGAGCGGTTTCAGATGTGCCCGGCGGCACCGTCTCTTGGATGACCGCTAGGGAGTCGCTTTTCATCAGATGCCACCCATCGCAGCCGTCGCCCCACGCGTAATGTTCGGCGGTGTGTTTACTGATCGGTTTCATGGGTTCCTTCCTTCATCCACTTCATAGAAGTCAAAGAACGTGACGATGTCGGAGCGGTGCGCAAGACCGCTCGCAGCCTTGTAAGCTTCCAGTTCTTGCGTCGAGCCGTCGTCTTCGTCACGCCAGCCTCGTTTCAGCATGAACTTGTTCCAGATCAGAACCTGCTCGTCGTTAGGTTGCCGCCCCTTGACAAAACACCACGCGAGAATTTCGTCGTCGCTGCCGCCAGTCAACACGCGCTCGCGTAATGCCGCGTAGCTTACGCCAAGAAACCGGCTACAGCGCCCATCGAAGCCAACGCCGAGGTTTGCGTGAAAGTCATTGCGTAGTTTGCCGGCGGCGTGGAGGCGAATCTTGTCGAGCATTCGCGCGAAATACACAATGTCTCCGGTGAGGTCATAGGCGCTGCGGGGGACGTTTTGGGGACTCATGACATTCCTTTAGATTCGTTCGCTGTTTCACTTCAAAACCCCATCTTCGCCTTCCACGCTTTAGCGGTGGCTTCGTCGGGCAGCCAGTTGGCGGTGGCGGGGTCGCCTTTGAAATCGGCGAATGGAGTGATGGTGACGGACTTCAACTGGAAGTGTTCGACCTTCTTTTCGGCATCCCATTGGTGATCGTACTCGCAGGTGCCGATCCAGCCGGATTCGCGCGGCAAGGGTTTGAGTTCGGGTGCCTTGTCGATAACGAGCGGCGCCGGGAGGCGCTTCTCGGTGATGCAGGTAATCCACTGCCAGATTAACTCGTGGTTCTTGACGTCGGTATGCTTCGAGGCGGGGAAGATGTAGCTGGCCTGGAGTGCCCCGAGCGCATTGCAGGCGCGGACCGCGAGGCCGGTATCGGTGGCCTCGAACGGCGGCCGCTTCTTGTCATAATACTGCTCGAATTCGACCGTTTCGCAGAGTCCGGGGACTTTGAAGAAGGCTTCCTTGTGGGCTGACTCCGAGACTTCCTTGAAGGTGAGCGTGCAGTGCAGCGGGAAGAATCCAATCGTCCGTTCCGGCACTGAAAGGGCGATGGCCATGGCGCAGCGTCCGCCCCACGACAAGCCGGTGGGCAACAGGCTGGCGTAGGCGAGTTCCGGATGACTGCTCTGTTTCGCAACGGACTCCAGCGCGAGCAACATATCCTTCGCTGCCTCGTCGCGAGTCTTGTCGCTATCCTCGTTGAAGATGCGATAGGCCATCAACGCGAAATTCATCTTCTCGGCGAACTGCCGGTAGCCCAGATCCTCGCTGAAATAGATCGCCTTGTCGGTCGAGTAAATCGGCACGACGATGACTGCGCGCACCTGTTTCACTTTCGCGGGAATCCACACCCGGAACACTTCGTTCGTGCTCTTCTTGACTTCCTTCGGCGCCCAGATTTCGTAGCGGATGGGATGGGTGTATTCCTGGCCAGGCGCGGGAAGCCCGGAGGCAGCGGACAGGGAGATGGCAGTAGTGGTAAGTGCCATCACCCGAACGACAAGGTTTCTGATGGTGGTATTCATGTTTGATTTAACAACTCAGGTGGGCGTTCAGCGTGTATGACGAATGGCGCATAGGTTCGGTTGGGATTTACGGGATCTTTCGTCCTTGCGCGGCTTCCCAGAGGGCGTACCAATCTTCGCGCTCTAAGACAATGGCATCGGCCTGCGCGGCGGACTGGATGCGCTCGAGCTTGTTGGTGCCAATGACCGGGAGGGGCTGGCTCGGATGCGCCAGAATCCAGGCGTAGGCGAGCTGTTCCAGGGTTGCCCCCGGATAGCGGGAGGCCATGCCATGGGCGGCGACCGCAAGGCGCTGCGCAGCGGGTTGGGTTGGATCAAACAACCGGCCACCGGCGAGGGGGCTCCACGCCATCGGACGTACACCGAGCTTCTCGCATTGCTGCAGCGTGCCGTCGTGGATCGGCTCCGGGTGGAGTAAATGGAATTCGATTTGATTCGTCACCAGCGGTTGTTCCACCAGGCCGTTCAACAGGTCAAATTGGGAGGCGCTGTAGTTGGACACCCCGGCAGACTTCACTTTCCCGGAACGCAGCAGTTCGTTCAGGCCAGCCGCTGTGTCGTCCGCGCGCGTGAGCCAGTCGGGCCGATGCACGAGGAACAGTTCGACGTGGTCGGTGCCGAGCAGGCGCAGGGATTTATCGAGGCTTTTGATGAGGCGCGCGCGGGTGGCGTTGTAATGGGCGGTGCGCCGTTCGGGATGGTGCGGGTTCGGCACGTAGATGCCGGCCTTGGTGACGATTTCGAATTTATCACGCAAGCCGGGTGTCAACGCCAGCGCCGCTCCGAGCATCTCTTCCACGGCGTAAAGGCCGTAAATCTCCGCGGTGTCAAGGGTGGTAATGCCCAACTCCAGGCAGGTGTGGAGCCGGCGGTTGATTTCCTGCGCGGTGGGTTTCGTGTCAAGTATCCGCCAGGTGCCATAGACCATACGCGAAAACTCCGGACCACGGGATGTGAGTTTGAGTCGTTTCATAATTGGTGATTTTGATTATTTGGATACGGTGTAGTTGCGAAAGGTAGCCCTGGCCGGAAGCTGCGGGTTATGCGAGGTGAGGGCCGGGCCAACCTGGAGGGTGCCGGCCAGCGCCAGAATTTGCTCCGCATACGTTTTCCAGTTTTTCCCGTCGGTGGAGGCAAAAGCCTTGAACAGATTTTCCCGGCGTGTCACGCGCAGCCATGAATAGGGAAAGGCGGCGGGAAATTCCGGTGGCGCCGGGGGCCGGACGGCGGGATAAACCGCCTGGCAATCGGCGCCCGCCACCGCGCGAAACTGCATTTCGTACGCGCCCAGATTGTTATTCCGTGGGGCATTGTCCGCAAAAAGTACAAACATCAGATGCGCGCTATCGGCATTCAAGCTCTCGCGGATCATGAGGCCGGCCTTGGAATAGAGATGCGCCGGGGTGAAGCGTTCCACCCGAACCGCAACATCAAAATCGCCAGGCATCTCCGTGAATACAAAATGGAACTGGTCGGACTTCTCCCAAATATCCGCCCCTCCTGCGGTAATGTCCCAGCCGCCCGTAACTGCCGTGGCCGAACCAGTCAGTTGCGGTGAGCCAACGTCAAGGTTGGTAAAACCGTTGGAATTCCGGGCCGAGCCGGGAAGTGAATTTCCGGCAGCTTGTGATTTGGATGATGTATTCATGTTATCGGTTACCCATAGTGTGTTCTGCATGGCACATTATGCGCCTGTATTATTAACGTCACCGGCCTGATTCTGCCAAGGGAAAGCATTTTTGTCCATCGCCTATTCGGATGATGTCGGCAGGCGGTGAATCGTATCTTATCCGGGTTGTCATCCTCTATTTCGTGGCTGGCCGCTTCGATTTCCAGATGGAAAACTGTTGGTTGGGGCGGGGATCTGAGGATTCAGGCACATGTCCAACGGGATAGGATAACTGCCGCCGACCGGCAGCCTAATTTCCGGCTGATCCAACTGGTCGAGGTTGAAACGGGTGGGTGGTGGAATACCGGGAATGCTTACCCCCAGCCTAATAATTTACCACCCTGATACACCAGGAACGACATGACCCATGCCAGCACGCCCAGATAACACCATTGGAAGATCGGCCATTTCCAGGAGTTGGTTTCCCGGCGCACGATGATCACGGTGCTGGCGCATTGCAGGGCCAGCACGTAAAACACCATGAGCGTGATCCCCTGCAATGTGGTGTAAACCACTGTGCCATCCGGGTGCGTTTGCTCGCGCATGACGGTCACCAGTCCGGCATCACTGCCGCCCGCGTTATACACGATGCTCATCGTGCTCACAAATACCTCCCGGGCGGCGAAGGAAGACAGGATGCCTACCCCGATTTTCCAATCAAATCCCAGCGGCTGAATGAGCGGTTCGATCAAACGCCCGAGCCGTCCCAGGAAACTTAATCGCATCGTTTCGCCGGACTTCTGGTTGTCCACCTCGCGCAGGCGGGTGTACACCGTGTAGGCCGGGTCATTGGTCGCGGGCCCGCCATCCTTGTACTGGGCTTGTAGCTCCTTGATTTTGGCGGAGACGCTCTCTGTGCTGGCAAGCTGCGGGTACGCGGCGGCCACCACGGCGTCCCGTTTGAGATCGTAGGTGTTGGTAATTTCCGGATGACGCGGGTAGGTGGCGAGGAACCAGAGGATAATGTTGATACCCAGAATGATGGTCCCCGCTTGCTGTAAAAAGATTTTTCCCCGTTCCCAAACGTGGTGCAGGAGAGCGCTGGGAACCGGTCGCTTATACGGTGGCAGTTCCAGGATCAACAGCGGCACGGCGCTTTTTAGAAACGTCTTTTTAAACAACCACGCCATGGCCAGCGCCATCAGCACCCCCAGCAGGTACATGGCCAGCATGGTCGCGCCTTGCAGTTTGATAAAACCAAGCAGCGTGGTGTCCGGGATGCACGCGGCAATCAGCACGGAATACACCGGCAGCCGCGCCGAGCAACTCATGAGCGGGGCGATCAGGATGGTGGCCAGCCGGTCTTTTTGATTCTCGATGGTGCGCGCCGCCATGATGCCGGGAATCGCACAGGCAAACGACGACAACATGGGGATGAAACTTTTACCATGCAGCCCCACTTTGCTCATGATGTGGTCCATAATGAACGCGGCGCGCGCCATATACCCGGTATCCTCCAGCAGGCTGATAAAGAGGAATAACATCAGAATTTGCGGCAGGAATACCACCACCGCGCCCACGCCGCTAATGACCCCGTTGACCAGTAGATCCGTCAACATGCCGGTGGGCAGCGTCAGTGCGACCCAGGCGGCCAGGTTGTGAATGCCCGTGTCAATCAGGTCCATCGGCAGTTTGGCAAACACGAAGATGCACTGGAACATTAAGGCCATGACGGCGATGAAGATGACCAGCCCCCACACCCTGTGCGTGATCACGCGGTCCAGCCGGTCGCTGAAGCTTTCCTGGTCGCTGCCGGGTTGTTCTGCGGTAGCCAGGTGGATTTGCGTGATCCGTTCATACCGGGCTTCGATCGTGGCACTCCGCCAGTCCACGCCGGTGGCTTCCAGCCGCTGCCGTGCCGTGGCCACCAATCCCGCCAACGGTTCGGCGTAGCGCCCTTCGCCGCCGCTGAAAGCCCGTTCATCCGCCAGCAGCATGAGCGCCTCGGCGGGTGGATGAATCGTGGTCGGGTTGGGCAATCGGCGCAAGGCCAGTGCCAGCGCGTTCACCTCCGTTTGGAATGCGGCTGGCAGGGTGCAAAACGATTTCGGGGCAGGGGGGGCAGGTGCGGATTTTGCGGCTTGCACCAGCGCTTTTTTCAACTCGGCGACCCCTTCGCCTTTGCTTGCCACCATGGGCAGCACCGGCACCCCCAAGGCATGGGATAGCTCGGGCACTTTGATCGTCTGACCATTGGATTTGGCTACATCCACCATGTTTAGCACCAGCAGGGTGGGGTACCCCAGCTCGATGACCTGCGTGGCGTAGTAGAGATTGCGCTCCAGATTCGAGGCGTCGCAAATCACCACTACCACCGTGGGGGCAGGCACTTCGGGCAAATGCTGTAACAGCACATCCCGCGACACCTGTTCATCCAACGATTTGGGACTGAGGCTGTACGTGCCGGGCAGGTCCAACACGTTTGCTTCAAAACCGGTGGGTGCGTCTTTGAGGCGTCCCTCTTTCCGTTCGACGGTGACGCCGGCGTAATTACCCACCTTGGCCCGCAGCCCGGTCAAGGCATTGAAGACCGTGGTCTTGCCGCAATTTGGGTTGCCGGTAAGGACAATGCAAGGCAGCGGCGTCCCGCCAGGCGTTGGTTTATCCGTTGCGTGTAACATTATGCCCCTTAGCCTTTTGGCGTTACCATGACTTGGTCGGCTTCGTGTTTGCGCAACGTCAAATAGGAGCCGCGCACCTTGATTTCCACCGGATCACCCAAGGGGGCGAAGCGCACCAATTCAATCGCGGTGCCGGTTACCAGACCCAATTCCTGCAAGCGCGCTTTCTCCGCCCCGGAAACGCCCAAAGTTGTGATCAGGCCAGTGTGTCCCACCGCCAGCAGGGTCAGAGGTCGGTCATTGAATGGCATAGCCGGTAGTGGGTTGACGGTTCAGGAAGGGGCGGACGCGGGCAGTTTTTCGACCATGATTTTTTCAGCCAACTTGCCGCTGATACCCAGGCGCGCGTTGCAGACCCGACAAATTAGATTGTTGCCTTTGATGATCAATTTGACCCGTTGGTCTTCCCCTAAGCCCATCTCGCGTAATCGGTTGGACACGTCGGCGGGGGTGGCCAAGTGCTTGATGCGCACGGCCGTGCCCACCCGCACCAGATTCAGCGGGCATAGCTCGGGGGCCGGGCAATCAGCCAAGTTGCACCCCAACGGTCGCTTCGTTTTGTTCACGCAACGACAATATAGGCGAACCGAAACCATTTTTCAAGTATTCCGGTTTTCAGGGAAGTCTTGCTTTGGCCCTTGCCTCAGGGAATCTCGGGAACCGCATGTTTTGGAGTACGGCGGCAAGGTGGAACCCTCGAATTCGGAATTCGGATTGCGGATTGCGGAATGGAGGTCCGACGACTATTAGGGCGATAAATCATGGCTGGCGGGTTGAAATCCAAAACGGCGTCGCGGCCCCTTTGTCCCACCTTGCCGCCGTACTCCAAAAATG
>JBAXGN010000176.1 GCA_037139415.1 Verrucomicrobiota bacterium
CCGCAAGGTTGCGTGCGCCTCAGTCCTACTCGACCCGGTTCATTTTTCTGCAAAAGTCTTTGGATTTCGGTCTTCGGACTTGTGCTCTTGTGTCAAAAAATCGTTTTCACACAATTTTCACACAATTTCCAAAACTCCACCGCCAACCCTTGTCGTAGCCGCCGCCGTGACTCGGCGCAAACTAAACAACCTCCTAATTTGCAATAACTTATGAACCAAGTCTCCCATAAAACTACCCTTTTACACCGCCCTCACTGGTGTAATTTTGGACTACTTTTGGAGTACTTGTCTTGGCTTTCTCTCCCATTGCACACCCGTCGCCGGGGGTCTTCATAACATCTGTCCACCAGCTCAACCAGAAATGCTAGGACATCGCAATCTGATAGCCGTAATTAAATTGGGCCGGAAAGTTACCACCGCTGGCCATCTTCAGTATTCCGTTATAATAGCCTGGCAAGTTGTAATTCTGACAGTCGAAATTTACTTTTGCATACCGCCACGTTTTTTTCTAACGTGGGGTCATGAAGACCACGCGCTTACTGATCCTGGCACTTTGGATGACCGGCCTGCAACTCACGGGCATGGCGGAAACGATTTCCCTGCAAGGCGATTGGCGCTGCCAGGTGGATAGCGAGAACAAGGGGGCGACCGAGCAATGGTTTGCCCGCGAGTTGTCCGGTACGATGAAGTTGCCCGGCACACTGGACGAAGCGGGGCTCGGCCCGAAGAATACCAAACCGCCGACGCTCGAAGGCCCCTACCGCCTCTATGATTACGCCGGCCCTGCGTGGTACCAGCGTGATATCGAGATTCCGGCAGCCTGGCAGGGGAAACGGGTGACGTTGTTTCTGGAACGCTGCCGCTGGGTGACCACCGTCTGGTTGGATGACAAGCGCATTGGCACCCAGGACAGCTTGATCGCGCCGCATCAATACGATTTCGGCACGGATGTAAAACCTGGCAAGCATCGGTTGACCATCTGCGTGGATAATACCGTCAAAATTAACCTCGGGAAGTTTGTGTCGGCCCTGTTCGGCGGCACGTGGGGCAATATGAATGGCATTGTGGGTCGTATGGAATTGGGGACCACCCCGCCGGTGTGGATTGAGGACCTCCAGGTTTACCCTCAGTTCGCAAGCAAAACGGTGCTCGTCAAGGGCCGCCTTGGGAATGCCACCGGCCAGGCCGGGCAAGGCACGCTGGGACTGAAGCTATCTTTTCACCATGATGCCAGACCCACACCGGTTCATAAAATTCAAGTGTCCTGGGATTCCAGCGGCGGCACGTTCAATGCGGAGTTGCCGATCACGGATGCCGGTCAAGGCGTAAAGCTTTGGGATGAATTCTCCCCCAATATGTATCAGGTGGATGCGTTTCTGAACGAGGGTGCGGACTGGAAGGCGGTCAGTTTTGGTTTCCGCAAGTTCGCAGTCAAAGGCACTCAGTTCACGCTGAACGACCGGCCAGTATATCTGCGCGGGACACTGGAGTGTTCGGTCTTTCCGCTCACCGGCTATCCGCCGACCGATGTGCCGGCGTGGCAGCGGATTTACCGGATCATGAAATCGTACGGCTTGAATCATATTCGCTTCCATTCGTGGTGCCCGCCGGAAGCGGCCTTCGCCGCCGCGGACGTGGAAGGCATCATAATCCAAGCCGAAGGGCCGCAAGCCAATGTCAATGTCGGCTCCGATCCGGCGCGCGATGCGTTCATCGAGGCGGAGTTCAAGCGCATCGTGGATACCTATGGCAATCATCCCTCCTTTTGCACCATGACGCTGGGCAACGAGTACGGCGGCAAGGATGAACTCTTGACGCGCTGGGTGGAGATGCTTATTCAGCGAGATCCGCGTCATCTCTATTCCTCGGCCTCCTCCGCGCAGACGACCACCAACCGGCAGTGGACGGAATCGCCCAGCGGCCGTGGCATTCCCGGTGCAGGCACGGAGCGCGATTTGAGCGCCATTGTGGCAAAGGATGCTCGACCAATCATCGGCCATGAGATCGGCCAATGGATGTACTTCCCGGATTTCAACGAGATGAAAAAATATACCGGCGTGATGGCGGTGAAGAATTTCGAGATGATCCGCGACGACCTGGAAAAGAAGCATCTGCTTGATCTTGCGCCGAAGTACGTGGATGCCAGCGGACGCTTCGCCACGCTGCTCTACAAGGAGGAAATCGAGGTGCTGCTGCGCACGCCGGGCTATGCCGGATTTTCTCTGCTCGACCTGCATGATTACCCGACCCAGGGTACCGCGCTGATCGGCCCGCTCGATCCGTTTTGGGAGTCGAAAGGATTCATCACCCCGGAAGCGTACCGGCGCTTCTGCGGGGCGACGGTGCCGCTGTTGCGGATGCCCAAGCGCACCTACGCCAGCGATGAACCGTTCACCGCCACTACCGATCTCGCGCACTACGGCTCGGCGGATTTGGAACGCGCGCAGCCAGTTTGGAAGATTACGGACGCCCAGGGGCGCGAGATTGCCGCCGGGCAGTTACCCGAGTTAAAGGTGCCGACCGGCAAACTGACGGCGCTCGGCGCAATCAACGCCTCGTTTGCCAAAGTCACCGCCGCCGGTAAACTGAAAGTGACGATTTCGTTGTCGGGCACGGAAATCTACAATGATTGGGAAATCTGGGTTTATCCCGCCAATGTGATGGCCCAGCCGCCGGCCAATGTCGTGGTGTGCGAGAAATGGGATAAGGCGCAGGCGGCGCTGGGCGAAGGGAAGAAAGTGGTGTACTTTGCCACCTCGGCTAATACCAAGACCTCCATGCGTGGCAAATATTTGCCGGTCTTCTGGAGCCCCGTCTGGTTCCCGAGCCAGAAACCCAATACCATGGGGCTGTTGTGCGACCCGCAGCATCCGCTGCTCGCGCAGTTCCCCACTGAGTTTCACAGCAACTGGCAATGGTACGAACTCATGCAGCGCTCGCGCCTGTTCATCCTCGATGAGACCCCCGCCGATTACCGTCCGCTGGTGCAGGTGATTGATAACTTCGCGCGCAACCACAAGCTCGGGGCGGTATTTGAGGGGCGCGTGGGAAGCGGCCAATTGCTGGTGTGCGGCTTCGACCTGCCGGCCATGGCAAAAGACCCGGCGGCGCGGCAATTGCTGGCCAGCCTGTACCAATACGTTGGTTCGCCGGCGTTTGCGCCGAAGCAGGAACTGGGTCTGGACCTGCTCGAAAAACTGTTTGTGCCGAAATACTCCAACCAGTTGCAAGCCCTGGGTGCCAAGGTTCGCGGGGACAGCCAGTTGGCTGATTATGCCGCCGAATACGCCGTGGATGGCGATCCCAATACCATGTGGCACACCCCGTGGAATGAACCCGCTCCCAAATTTCCGCATTACCTGATCGTCGAACTGCCGCAACCGGCCAAATTCGCTGGCCTCACCTGTCTTCCACGTCAGGACGGGAACCGCAACGGCTGGATCAAGGACTATGCGGTGCATGTCAGCGCCGACGGCAAGGATTGGGGTGCGCCGGTGGCCCAGGGGGCTTTCCCCCGCAACGACGGCTTGCAAACCGTGAAATTCGCGCAGCCGGTGACCACCCGGTTCCTGAAATTCATCGCCGTCAGCGGCTTCGACGCCACTAAGCCGTACGCCTCATTGGCTGAACTGGATGTAATTCCAGTGCCATAACGGATTTAAATCCGAAGTTCGAAGCCCGGAAGCCGAAAGAAATTCGAACGCCGAATTCTTAAACGGGAGTACCCTTCCTTCCGGTGGGGTGCGCACCGATGCGAGTTTGAATTATTTTAAAATAACTATTAAACGTATTTCCTGGGACGGTACCTTACTTGCTGGACGGCAGTCCTGGCGGTGGCTGGCTGCAAAGACGCACGAAGGTTTCCTTCAGTCGCGCCACTTGCAGGTCGTTGACAATCAGGAATGAATCCCGCCCGTTCTTTTTCGGGGTGAACCGGGTAAAGCCGTCCGCTTCGACGGTTACCTGTCCGGCTGAGGAAAGATCGAAGTAGCCGCGGTCCGGGAACACCGCATACAGTGCGGCAGTCAAATCCCATGTGGGGCGATCGTGCGGCGGCGGATTATACAGACAATACGCCTCGGCCACTGGATGGTGGGGGACGTATTGGTAATCCCGCTCGATGCTTACGGACGGATACGCGGCGGCAATACCGATTTCGTAACCGCTCCAAACAATGGGGGAGGGCCATTCGCGTTCCAATTTTTGCGCGGCGGGAATATCCTTGATCACGTTGTATTCCAGATAATGATTATTGTGCTTAATGGTTTGGAACGAGCCCGCCATGATGGAAAGCAGTTTCACCTTTTGCTTGATCAGTTCCTTGCCGTTCAATGGGGAGAACGCGTCTGGCTGCGAATCCAGCAGGGCTGCCAGGTTTGAAAAGAAACCCACCTGCACCAGGCACACCGAGCGATCCGGCTGCTGGCTCAGCGTATTGCGTATCAGTTGCACCGCCTCCGGCAGGGTTTGCCCGGTCAGCTTTTGCGGGAAGCGTGGTTTCCCGTCATCAGTTGCTTCGGCCAGCTTGAGGAATTTACTGCCGCCGGTGTCCACGGCGTTGGCACCCACGCCAATGGGGAGGTCTTCCCGCCCGTAAAAGGCATTCACCGCCGCCGTGAAGGGAGCGGCCAGCCGATCCTTTTTGGTGATGGTGACCGCCAGCAATTCGCACTGTCCCTGGCGTTGCAGCGCATGCAACATGGCCAATGCCATGACATCGTCCACGTCATTGCCAATGTCGGTATCGAAAATGATTTTGGCGGGTGTGATTGCGGCCCGCGAGGCGGATGCCTCGGCACCGGCAACCCAAACGGTTGGAGTTATTAGTACGGCCATCAGGCCGGACCATAGATATTTGCAATATGTATTCATAGTTTGTAAGTGATGTTTTTGCAAACAAGCGCACAGGACCTTAACCCGGCGCGACACGATATCTTGGGTGGCGTAATGATTCGGCATACTTGCTTGCCGTATTGATTAAACGCGCAGGCGACGGCGATCAAGTGAAATCGGAAGCGACGCAACGGTCGAGCCAGGGAATGTCTTGAATCATAATACCGATAAATGCGTTTCCCAAAACACCGTGGTCAGGTATCCTTTCTCCCAATGCTTGTTTGTACCAACAACATGAACACCAGCTTGATCTGGCCAGCGTCTGCCTCGCGCAACGAGGTACCCGCTTCGCCGGGCAGAACTTGTAAACCCGTATAACCCAATGAAACAAAACGAACTCAAAGGCAAAATCGCGCTCGTAACGGGCGCAAGTAAAGGACTTGGCAAGGCCATGGCGTTGGCCCTGGCCGAGGCTGGCGCAACTCTGGCGCTGGTTTCCCGTGATGAAAAATTGCTCACGGAAACCGCTAATGCCATTCGCGCACTGGGCACCGAGGCGGAAATCTTTCGCACCGATGTTGCGGACGAAGCCCAGGTTATCGCGCTGGAAAAGGCGGTGACGGCGCGCTTTGGTAAAATCCACATCCTTATCAACAACGCCGGCATCAATCTGCGGAAGCCCATCACCGACTTCACGCTGGAGGAGTGGACCCGGGTGCAAACCACCAACGTCACCAGCGCCTTTCTGATGTGCCGCGCGTTTGTGCCGCACCTGAAAGGGCAGGGATATGGCCGTATTATTAACCTGACCTCGATGATGAGCCATGTCTCGCTGCCGGGACGTACCGCGTACTCTACCAGTAAGACTGCGCTGCTGGGATTCACCAAGGCGTTGGCTTTGGAACTGGCCCCTGAAAAAATCACCGTCAACGGTATCAGCCCGGGGCCGTGCGCCACGGAAATTAACAAGGCGCTGATGGAAAATGCGGAACTGACGCAATTCTTCCTTTCACGCATCCCGTTGGGCCGCTGGGGCAAACCGGAGGAAGTGGCCCAAGTCGCGGTCTTTCTGTGTGCCGAGGCCGCCAGTTTTATCACGGGTACGGATATAGTTATTGATGGCGGCTGGCTTTCCCAGTAAGGTTTGCCGATGCACATTAGTAGAAAAGCATATCAGCAGCCTAAGGTGTGCTCTGGAGCCAGCCCATGGCGGCGAAGCCGGAGCGCAAGGATACCGTATTCAGGCGTCCGCCATCGCCACCAAGAAGTTGAATAAGCCATTAGCCCTTAACGTCGAAACTCAAATGCTCGCGACTCAAAAATGCCAAATACCGGCAGAGACAGTGGCACGGCTGAAAAGTAATTTCAGCCAGAATAGTACTGTCCGGATTCCAACCTCAGACGCTGTGGGCTCCACCAGCCGCTCCCCCATCGAGGAACAAGGCAACTCTCGGCCGGCAACGACCATAAAGCCTTCGCTGGCGAGTTGCCTCCACTCGTTCGAGGCTGGGGAGAGCCGGGTGTGCCTGGGCAGCCTCCGCCCGCAGTCTGGGACAACGCTGGCTGCGCAATTGCAGGACCTGCACGCTCAACTCGACACCTTCTTGGCCGAGCATGGCTTTAAACCGGGCGACATCGTCAAAGAAAACATCTTTTTAAGCCAGCGCAGCGCCAAAGCCGCCAGTCGGCGTTTTATCAAGGCCTACCATGTCGGTCAGATGCCGACCACCAGCTTTATCATCCAGCCACCTGCAAATGGCGCGCATATCGCCATGGAAGTTCTTGCGATCAAGGGGGATAAGGTTCAGGTCGAGAGAGTTAGTGAAAACCTGACAGTGGTCCGGGATTCCAATTGCCGCTGGGCGTATGTTGGGGGCGTGGAACCCGCAAAGGGCATCACCGATACCTACGCGCAGGCGCTAAGCTGTTTCACGAGGATGCACCATCATCTGCAAAAGGCGGGGTTTCATTTCAACCAAGTGGTGCGCACTTGGATTTATGTGCGTGACATCGTGGCGTGTGACCAAGACGACCTTTCCAACGAGCACAAACAGCGTTATCAAATCCTTAATGATGCTCGCCGCCAGTTCTTTACCACCGGCAACGAGGGGCGTCCGTTTACTTTCCCGTACAATCTTCCTCCCGCTTCGACGGGCATTGGCATGACTGAGGGAAATTATGTCATGGAATGCCTGGCGCTGGATATGCCCCAGACCGCCATCGAGATTAATCCCCTGAACAATCCCGAACAGATTGACGCCCATGCTTACTCACAAGAGGTTTTGGAGCGCGGTGCGGCGGCCATCAAGGCGGCACCACTGTTCTCGCGCGGGATGAGCATCCGGATGGATTACAAGATGCTGCTCATCTCAGGAACCGCCTCCATCAAAGGCCAGGAGACCATTTGCCTGGATGATCCCGAGGGCCAAACCCGCACCACGCTGGAAAATATTGACCTGGTGCTGGGACAAGCCCAGGCGACGTTGCGGGATGTGCAGCAAATGCGGGTCTATATTAAGAACAGTTCACGGGCCGCCGAACTTTCCCAACGCATCGAGGTCATCCGCAGGGTGGTACTGGCGACCATGCCGAACATCCCGATCCTGTTCGTAGTGGCGGATGTCTGCCGGGATAACCTGTTGGTCGAGATCGAAGCGCTTTCATTTTTGAAGGCTCGTGTCGGCAAGACGAAAACCGGGCAATCAGCGACAAAATCGGCTTTGAAACGCGTGGTGTCGTCTCGCACAACCGGCAGACGCACCATGCCGCGACGTAAGTAATGCGACTTGCGGTGGCGGGATGGCAGGCTTAAATTAGGCTTTGTGAGTCCTGATGACAACCAATACACGTAACGGTGTAACATAACGTGGATACAATGCATAAATTGGCGAATCGTGTGATGCTGGTGACCTGTTTCCTGACTGTCACGGGGATGGCCGCAGTTCCAGAGGTGGCGACCAATGTTTTTGAAAGCTCCGTGGCACCAACCCCGGAGAGCAAGATTGATAAACTGGTATTTTCCGAACTGGCGCGGTTGAAAATTCATCCTGTCCTGTGCTCGGATGCCGTGTTTGTGCGCCGTGTCTATCTGGACGTGATCGGCACCCTGCCCACCGCGAAAGAGGCTCGGGACTTTATTCAAGATACCGACACCAAGAACAAGCGTAGCCGCTTGATTGATCAATTGTTGGAGCGGGAAGAGTATTCCGATTATTGGGCGATGAAATGGGGCGACGTGCTCCGAATCAAGGCGGAGTTCCCGGTGAATCTCTGGCCCAACGCAGCGCAGGCCTATCACCGGTATGTCCGCGCCTCCCTCGTTGAGAATAAACCGTACGACAAATTTGCCCGTGAGCTGCTCACCTCCAGCGGCAGCAATTTCCGTGAGGGTCCGGTCAACTTCTATCGGGCCATCCAAAACAAGACGCCGGAAGGCATTGCGGGAGCGGTGGCTTTGACGTTCATGGGTGTGCGGGCTGAGGCATGGCCACCGGAACAACTGAAGGGCATGACGGCGTTTTTCTCGCAAGTTGGTTACAAGGCGACACGGGAATGGAAGGAAGAGATTGTCTTCTGGGACCCGCTTAATTCCGCCGAATGGTCCACCAACACCGCCTCACAAGGGGGAACGCTACCGCCCACCAATAGTCCACCGTTGGCGGCTATTTTTCCGGACGGAACCAAGATCAAACTATCCCCGAATCGGGATCCGAGGGAAGTCTTTACCGATTGGCTGATCACTCCGAAGAATCCTTGGTTCACGCGCAGCATTGCGAATCGGGTCTGGGCCTGGCTGCTGGGGCGCGGCATCATCCACGAGCCGGATGATATTCGGAAGGACAATCCGCCGAGCAATCCAGCCTTGATGACTTACCTGGAGAAGGAACTTATTGCGGGCCGATACGATCTGAAGCGCCTCTATCGCTTAATCTTGAATTCAAAAACCTACCAGCTCTCCGCGATGCCACGTTTTGAAGGGCCAAAAGCCGAGGCCAATTTCGCCAGTTATCCGTTGCGCCGTTTGGATGCCGAGGTGTTGATTGACGCGATTAACAAAATCACTGGTGGCTCGGACTTGTACACCAGCCCCATCCCAGAACCGTTTACTTATATCCCGGCGGATAAACCGTCCGTGGCCCTGCCTGATGGCAGCATCACCAGCCCTTTCCTGGGCTTGTTTGGACGTTCCGCCCGGGCCACCGGCATGGATAATGAACGCAATAACCGGCCAGTGCCAAGCCAATGGCTGCACCTGCTCAATTCGAGCCATATCCAGCGCAAGATTGATCAAGGTCCCAAACTCAAGGCCATCTTTGATTCGGGACGCAAGCAGGCTGAAATTGTGGAGGACCTGTACCTGACCATTCTTTCGCGCTACCCGACTTCGGAGGAAGTAAAAACCGCCCTCGCGTATGGCGCACCCACCGTGACGGCCAAAACCGGCAAATCCGGTGGCTGGAAGCGGCGGGAAGACTGGGTGGATATTACCTGGGCATTGATCAACAGCACGGAGTTTTTGTATCACCATTGACGGCTGAGTACAAAGCCAAGAGAAAGTAATACTATGAGCACAAACCAAAATCCAAATCGCGTGCTAACCAGCGCGGAGACCATGGGTATGTCGTTAAGCCTGCCGATGTCCAGACGTGACGTCCTGCGGGTCGGCATGTTCAGCACGGCGGGCATGATGCTCGCCAACAGCGGGGTTTTGAGTGCGGCAGAGGTTGCGCCCCCCGTGGCACCGGTCAGCGCCTGGACTGGCAAACCCAAAGCCAAGTCGGTGATTCAAATTTTCCTGTGGGGCGGCATGTCGCACAATGACACTTGGGATCCAAAACCAGACTCGGGTGTGGAGTACATGGGGGAATTCGCCAAGGCCATTCCCACCAATGTGGACGGAATCCAGATCGGCGAACTATTTCCCAACCTTGCGAAACAGGCCGACAAGTATGCCTTGATCCGCAGCATGACTCACCGCAATAACGGTCATGAAACGGCTGCCTACCTCATGCAGACCGCGCACGCACCCGGCGAGCGTCTGGCGTATCCCAGCGTCGGCGCGGTATTCTCGTTGTTCAAGAGCAAGACTTACAAGGGGATGATCCCACCTTATGTGGTGCTGACCCAACCGCAGGGCCGGTTTTCTGAAGAGGGCTTTTTGGGGCCGAGGTTAAAACCGTTTGCCACCGGTGGTGACCCGAGCGCGCCCCGCTTTGAAGTGGAAGGCGTCATCTCACGAGGCATTACCGATGACCGGCAGAAAAGCCGGCGCGAATTGCTTGGCAAGATGAACACCATGGGCAACGAGATGGCCGCCAGCCCACAGTTGGCGGTGTCCGAGGAGGCGAAAAAGCAGGCCTATGAATTAATTCTCGGCAAGGGCCGCGAGGTCTTTGATCTCTCGCTGGAAAAAGCGGAATTGCGGGATCGGTACGGTCGGCACATCTTCGGGCAGGATTGCCTGGCGGCGCGGCGCATGGTTGAGGCGGGTGTGCCTTATATCGTCATCAACTATCCCGGTGGGTGGGATACGCATAGCAATCACTTTCAGACCATGCGCCGGCAATGTCCGAACCTCGACCAGGGATTGGCGATGCTGCTTCAGGATTTGCACGATCACGGCTTGTTGGAAAGCACTATCGTCTGGTGTTGCGGCGAATTTGGCCGTGGTCCCAAGATTGATTGGCAACCGCCGTGGAATGGTGGTCGCAACCATTATGGCAACGTCTTTACCGCCTTGGTCGCTGGTGGTGGGTTCAAAGGCGGCCATATCGTTGGTTCGTCCGATAAGCGGGCGGAGGAGGTTCAGGATCGGCCCGTGTACCCGGTGGACCTGCTCGGTAGCATCTATGCCTTGAGCGGCATTGACGCGACTGCCAAATTACCGCATCCCATGGGCCTCGATGCGCATGTTTTACCAGCCGCCTCTGAGGGCGCGAAATCGGCGGGGATTTTGACCGAGATCATGTAGAGGCCGGCGCGACTTATGAACAAAATTCAATGGTTTGGGATTCTGGGACTGGCCGGATGGCTGATGCTGGCACATGAAGGGCAGGCCCAGACGCGCCCATATCTCGGTTTTGTTTATCCCGCTGGCGGCCAGCAGGGCACCTTGTTCCAAGTCAAGTTGGGTGGACAAGGTTTGGAAAGTATTGATGCGGTGATGGTTTCCGGCACGGGGGTGACGGCCAAAGTGGTGGATTATCAGAGGTTTCTTGGCCCACAGGAGATCACGTTGTTGAACGAGCAAATGCGGGAGTTAAAGCGTGCGAAGACAGTCGTCGCCTCGGCAACCATGATGTCGTCCGATGCCGCGATGATGACTTCCGGGGATGCCATGATGATGTCTTCGGGGACGTCTTCCGGGAAAACGGCGGCCCAACGGCTTAACGTTACCAACGCCACCCAACAGCTCATTGCCAGGATTGAGAGACGGACGCGCGAAAACGTGAACCGTCCGGCCTGCCCCTCGCTGGCCAACCTCGTGTATCTCGAAGTTACGATTGATGCCAACGCGCCGCCGGGCGAACGAGAGCTACGGTTGGTGACACTGCGCGGCGGCCCCTCGAACCCGCTGGTCTTCCATGTGGGGCAAGTGCCGGAAGTGTGCCGGAAGCCAATGCTTACCGCTGCCTTCCAGGTGCTCGGCAAAGAAGACCTGGCTCTGCGCAAGCGGCCGGAGGAGGAAGCGGAGGTTCGCATCACTGTGCCCTGCACCATGAATGGACAGATTGCCTCGGGGGAAGTGAACCGCTACCGGTTTGAGGCGCGCAAAGGTCAGCGCTTGGTCATCAGCACCCAAGGGCGGCAACTGATGCCGTACATTGCGGATGCCGTTCCCGGTTGGTTTCAACCGGTGCTGGCGCTTCAAGACGCGAGTGGGAAAGAGGTGGCGTTTGACGACGATTATCGCTTCAAGCCCGATCCGATCATTTTCTACGAAGTGCCTAAAGACGGCGAATATGTGTTGTCCATGTTCGATAGCATCTATCGCGGGCGCGAGGATTTCGTTTACCGTATCACCATTGGCGAACTGCCGATGATCACGAGCATCTTCCCGTTGGGTGGCCAGGTGGGCGCGTCGGTGGATATCAAGATGAAAGGCTGGAATCTTGCGGACGCCGTGCTGACGCCACCCGCCGCCAACGCCCGACCGGGAATCCATCTGCTGGCCGCCAACCGCAAAGACCTTGTTTCCAACCGCGTGCCGTTCATGCTGGACACCCTGCCGGATACCTTTGAGAAGGAACCCAACGACACCCCGGCGCGCGCCCAGAAAGTGCAACTCCCCATCATTATCAACGGGCGCATGGATAAAACGGATGACGTGGATGTGTTCCAATTCGAGGGCAAAGCTGGCGAAAACGTATTCGTGGAAGCGTATGCGCGCCGATTGGATTCTCCGATGGACCCCGTCATCAAACTCACCGATGCCAGCGGCAAACTGCTGGGCTTCAGTGATGATCGCGAGGATCTGGGGGCGGGCGTAAACACCCACCATGCCGATTGTTATTTTTCCGTCAAACTTCCCGCCGATGGCGCCTATTACGTGCATATCGCAGACACCTCGCGCAAGAGCGGTGAGGAGTATGCCTACCGCCTGCGCATCAGCGCGCCGCGACCTGATTTTGCCTTGCGGGTGGTGCCTTCAAGCTTGGGCATTCGTGGCCGGACCACCGCCTCCGTCAGCATTCACGTCGTTCGCAAGGATGGTTTCACCGGCCCCATCAAGCTGGGCTTGAAAAATCCGCCGAAAGGATTCTCGGCCATGCCCATTACCCTCTCGGGGACTCAGGCAGTGGCACGGCTGACAATTAAATCCGACCTCATCGCGACAAAAGATCCGGTCAACCTCACTGTGGAAGGCACCGCCAAACTCCCGGATCGGGAGATCACGCATGAAGCCGTGCCGGCGGAAGATCGGATGCAAGCATTCCTGTGGCGGCACCTCGTTCCGGCCCAGGAATTCAAAGTCGCGGTGTTCGACCCTTCGTACGAACCACCCCCCAAACGCGTGCCGCAGGCCCATTCGACGCCCAAGGTCGTCGCCAAGGTCGAGCCGACCAAGACGGTGTCCTCGGGTTCCACCACCAATGCGACAACGAAGCTTAAGTTCTCCAAGAATCAGATCGCCGGACGCTTGCGTCAACTCAAGCTGCTCTATGAAGAGGGGCTGCTCACCGACGCTTTCTATGGAGACAAAGTCGCGGAATGCGAAACGCAGTGACCTTCCACTGTGGATTGCCGATTTCGGGAACAGGCGGTTGGTCTTATCCGAGGTTTGAATTGTTTCTTCCCGGTTTCAGCCGCTGAAACCGCGCCACAAACAGGAAGAAGACGCCTGGGCCGAACGCCAACAGCATCAGGCACACCCCCGTCACGATCCCCAAAAAAGTTCCCGCTGGCGCGCAGCAATCGTGCCGCCCGCGCACGATGACATGACTCGGCAGGGCCACCAGGAATTCGAGGATGCTCCCTTTCAGCAACCAGTGCAGGAGGCGGCGATTCAGTTTCTCCGGTTCATCGCGGCGTGTGCATTGGTGGAAGATGAGCGCCCAGGCAGCCCAGAGCAACCCCAGCATCGCCAGAATGCCTAGGCTGATGCGCGTGCTTTTATCGAGCGAGAAGCCCAGAAACTTTTCCATTGTTTGAATCACCGGGCTGGCCGTGTCATCTGAAAATCCGGCATTCACCCAATACTCCAATAGATCCGGGCCCCCGCCGTCCCCATAGGCCAAACCGTAAAAGCAGCAAACCCCCGCGCCCACCAGGCAGGTCATCAGGAACGCCCCGGTAATCACCGGCACCAGCAACTTCCGGCGGGGAGTGGGGCGTTCCCGCGCAATATCCAGCGGCACCAGCAACATCAGCCCCTGGCACAACCCCAGAAATCCCAGCAGCACCCAGTAACCCCATTCCTGATACGCGAGGATGCCTTTCCGCCACGAGTCTGGTTCGGGAATCCACCAATGCCGGTCCCCCAAATCCCAGTTCGCCGCGCCCAAATAGCAGAGGGGAAAGGTCAAGAACGCCAACCCGGCGACGTACAACAAAACCGTGATGATTGCCCAACGTCTCATGCAAAGTATTCCATAAAACTATGGCCAGAGTGTGAACTGGGAATGGGCCGGGCACAATGTTTCTTTGGCAAGGCCTGAACCTAATCCCCAAGCTGATTTAATGATGCTGAAATATAGGAAATCGCAACATGGCAAAAAGACGGAATGGCTGATCCGGGCAACTGGTGGATGCCAATGGGACAGATGGGGCGGATAGGACTTATGGAAAAAGGAGACTGATTCGCGAGGATTCACGTGATCAGCGGGCGGACAATATTCATGTCATTCATAAGGCCAGAATATCATGCGTCCGAGAAAGGTGGTTGCCGCTGGGAGGAAAATAAATCAGGGAAGAACACCCTCACCGCAAGCCGAGATGGCAATGAGATCCCCAGAGTTGCCCCCTCCCCACGAACCCCCGCTTCCAGGTTCATGGGTTCAAAGAGCGAAAGTCGTTGGTTCGGGGAAGTCTCACCTTATTTTCGGCATTCCTTTTCCAAATTTGAAAATTCCACGGGTACATATCCCTTGCTCAGGAAAGGTCTTCATGCTTTGCTTGTGGACCAATAGATGAACTTGGATCACTTGCTTATGTCGTTGCCGACTGTAACCAAAACCGAATGGGTGGAGTTCTGCCAGTTGCCGTACGCCACCCGCCGTATTTTGGGAGATTAACTCGTCATGCCTCAACCCCATACACCTGTTGTCTATGTTATCGCCGGGCCGAACGGAGCAGGAAAAACCACGTTCGCGCGCGAATTCCTGCCCGCCGCTCGCGTGGTGGAATTTCTGAACGCCGACCTGCTGGCCGCTGGCCTGTCGCCATTCCAGCCGGGTGCTATGGCTGTGCGTTCGGCGCGACTGCTCTTGGGGCGCTGGCGGGAACTGCTGATGTTACGGAGAGACTTCGCCTTCGAGAGCACCTTGAGCGGACGCACTTACGCCACCATGTTACGCGCAGCCCGTACGGCGGGCTATGAAGTTCGCCTGTGTTATCTGTGGCTGCCTAATGTCAGCATGTCGTTGCGCCGCGTCCGCCAGCGGGTCCGTAAAGGTGGCCATGATGTGCCGGAAGCCGATTTGCGCCGACGCTTTTTGCCGAGTTTACAGAATTTTTTCTCGTTATATCTCCCTTTGGCGGATGAAGCCTTGCTGTTTAACGCGGCGGGTATTCCGCCACAATTGGTCGCCCGGTGGAAAGGCCAGACGGCCCTGCTGATCAAGCCCGAACTTTATGACCACATCCAAAAACAAATCGAAGCCGGTTGCTAAATCACGGACCGCGTCATCGCCCTTCGTCGTCAAGGCGCAACGGGCCATCCGCAAGGCGCAGCAGACCGCCGCGCGTGAAAATGCGCGCTATGGCTTGCCAATGATTGTCCAAGCAACTCATTGATCACCATTTCCACTCGAATTATTTCCACCCCCCTGGCGGAAACCAACTTCCCGGGCATTCTACTATGCTGCCTCCAAGAATGACAGGAGTACTGTCCGTCAGCCAAACTCTCGACCGCGAATCGCACTCCTTTTCCCATTCGTCTTCTCTTTTTTACGGTGTCATCACCGCAAACCAACCACAATGGTGGTGATGGAGTTGGGCGGGAGAGTCAGGGCGATGGTTTTGCCGGTCAGCGGTAACGAACCAAGCGGGAGGCAATCTTCGGTTTCGGAAGTTCGGAAGGCCACCGCCTGACCGCGCACGGATGGAAACTTGCCCAGGTCGAGCTGGGCTTGCCGCGCTGATTCCGCTGGTTGGCAGATGACCACACAGAGTTGATCGCCCGCAGAGCTGAGCGCGGCGAGCGTGCTGGCCGGTTGACTGCCGATAATGGTGGAACCGGCGCGCAGGAAACGCGAAAACTGGCAGCGCACCGAGTAGGCTTTGGTCACCTGAAAAGTCTTGTGCTCATAATCCCCGGCAAGCAATCCCCAAGGCGACGCGCCTTTGGTCATGATCTGCCAATCGAGCCAGGCGACGGGCTGCAGCTCGCGCAAGTCGGTGATGATGCGCTGGGCCATGAACAAGTAATTGGCCAAGCCGGAGGACTTGACGTGCAAAGGACCGCTCTCGGATTGCCACAGGCGTTTCTGATAGCGGGCCACCGCTCGCTGCAATTCCTTGCGCTGGGAACCGAAATACGTGTGGGCGTTAATCTGACCAATCAGCGGCCAGAGATTGTTGGCGGTGTACCCTTGGTTACCGGTCAGCGCGCGCAGGCAATGATCAACGTTGTTGGCGTCCATGGCGCTGACCTGGGTATAGCCGAGAAGTCCCTTGGCGGAGAGCTTCTGGTTCAGCGCACGAATCAGGATGACCTGTTTATCCAGTGTGAACTGGCAACCTTCCTGTTTGTTCCGGGCCTTCCACCAGTCGGCATCCGGCTCGTTCATGGGGGCGATGGTGCGAAACACCACGCCGTGCTTTTCCTTATAATATTTGACGACCTCGGTGAGGTAATCCGCGAACTCCCCATAGCAATCGTCGCGCAGGTTATTCGAGCCATCGGTGTTCCCGGCCGCGCAGCCGCTCTTGGACATCCAATACGGCGGCGCATTGGCGAACGCCTCCAGAATCAGATCGCTGCGTTTGCCTTTCAGGGCCAGCAGAATGGCACGCTGCCGGGCATCCGCGCTCCAGTCATAGGGCTGCTGCGGCCCCGGACGATACCCCGGCATGGCGCCGCCATCCCCGCGCATGTGGTGATGATCTGGCGCATCCCCGCCACCGATATTGAAGCGAAAGATATTAAAATTCAGATTCGTCGGGGACGTGATCAGCGTGGCCAGCTTCTCGATCTGGTCCGGCGGAAAATCCCCGGCCATATTGGCCCACCAACACAGGGAAGCGCCCCAGCCTTCAAGGCGCTGAAAGCGGGAGCCGGGATCCACCGAAATCTGGAGCGGCTGAGCCTGAATCGGCCAGCCCAGCATCCATCCCAAAAGGGTTATGATTAACCATCGTTTCACGGGGAGCCATTGTTAGATGGGCCAGCCAATAGCGCAACACCAAAGCCGACAGTTAAGATTGCGTGGTCGAGCACAATGGAATGAATGCGCAAGGCGGGCTGCAATGAGTGATTTCGCTGAAATTGGGTCTCCTTTGGAGCGTTGTTAGCGGCGAAACCATTTTTAACGCTACTGTAAGTTTCTACATACCGCTTCTGAAGCTTTGGAAGGCCACTGTATATTTTTACATATGGCTTCGGAATGTTTGGAAGGCCACTGTAAGTTTCTACATGCCATTTCCAAACGTTCGGAAAGCCACTGTAAGTTTATGCATACCGTTTCTGAACCTTTGGAAGGTCACTGTAAGTTTTTACATAGCCCTTCGGAACGTTTGGAAGGCCGCTGTAACTTTTTACATGCCGTTTCCAAACGTTTGGAAGGCCATTGTAGGTTTCTACATGCCACTTCGGGAGGCTATAAATATTTTCGTGTAAGTGGCCGACGATAGCTGAGAGGATAAGAA
>JBAXGN010000177.1 GCA_037139415.1 Verrucomicrobiota bacterium
AGTTCCGCGTGAATCACCCCCCATGCGGTTTTCCCCGCTGTCACTGACGCATTACTTGCGGGATTGGCTGCTGACCATAGAAAAGCGATGTTCATCAGCTTGACAAAAATCCAATAGTTAGCAACTATTGGAACATGAGTATTGCATTGACAAGCTATTGGCAAGACTTCATCAAGCAAATGATTGAGTCGGGGCGTTATAATAACCGCTCGGAGGTAATCCGAGCTGGACTCCGTTCATTGGAAGAACGAGAACTTGCTAAAGAGGTACGGGAATTTGAAAGCGTCTTTGCCGGTGGACGTGCTGGTGAACCGGATGCGAAAACCATTAGCCGTGTGGTTGCCCGCCAGAAATCCCATCGCAAGAAACGGCGATGATCCGGGTCGTTTACTGGACATGGACAACCCGTTCGGGATTGTAACGATCCGACCTGCGGAATTTCTGCGGAGAATCAAGGCATAAGGGTGTCATGCAAGCCACTCTGGGAATGCACGATCAAGCGAAGGAATAGGTGGCCATGCTGACCTTGCACTTGGGATGCGTGGTGCCCGAATAACCTGAGTGGGATCAATTCAATGACCAGAGAAAGCGAGTTTCCCTCAGGGCACCCACCAGGCATAGAGCAGATAACAAATGATCGTGCCCACTACTGCCACGGCTAGCCCAGCGGCGCGCCGGCGTTTAAGAAACACGACCAACACCAGTCCCGTGAGGGAAACCAGGCACATCAGAATCGCTGAAACATCTATCATCCAGGACCAGACGCGTCCGGTGTCCCGGCCTTTGTGCAGATCGTTGATGATGGCTGTGAATCCCATCCGGGTCTCGTTCAACTCGTACGTACCCGTGTCCCGGTTGATGAAGGTGTCCGCGGCGTAGCCGGGGCCCTTGAAGGAAACCGTGCACTGTGAATCTTCCACCCGGAAATCGCTCAACGCACCCTTGACCGAATGGGTTCGGCGAAGGAATTCAACAATTTCAAGCCGGGCCACGTTACTGCTCTCCGCCGGTTTGACCCAGCGCACGTTCAGTTGCCCCTTGCACTGAACCGTCTGCTGTTTATCGCCATAGAACCAATCCGCATGGTTCAGCGTAACCCCTGTGACGGCAAAAAAGAAGAGGGCAGCAAAGCTGAACAGTGACAGGTAAAGATGCAGCCACCGCAAGAATGCGGCCAGGCCGGTACTTGCGGGTTTTGACATCTCCGCTGAGGGAGTGTCCGGCCCGTCAGTGGGTGGCTGTTTTTCGTCGGTAGTCAAGTGAGGCGGAGGAAACTTCTGGGTTACCTTTGAGTTCAAGATGAGCCGCCGTACCGGTGAAGCTCATTTCCTGACGGATCAACTGGTAGGTGCCGTGCTCGCGCACCGCCTCGATGCAAACGGTATATTTGCCGGGTTTGACCGGTTTGCCTTTATCATCCTTGCCATCCCATTTGATTGCATATTTACCCGCTGGCCGGGTGGCACTGGATACGGTACCGGTCAGATCGGTGCCATCGGCCATGGTGCGCATTTGGTCGCCATGGTACCAGGCTTTCAGGTCGGGCAGCCAGCGGGCGCGATCAAACCAAAGAGCCATGGTGCGCACCGGGAACTTATCCTGATCTTCCACCCATACTGCCACGAACGGCCGCCGATAACGCTGGCTGGTACTGCGATTCAACTCCAGGTTGACGATTAATTCAAACTCGGGATTCCAGCTTGTGCCCGCCTGATTACCCGTCATGACAGGCAGGTTGCCACCGGCGGCCGCCACCTCATATCCTTGGGATACAAACCGGTGCCAACCGCGACTGGTGATCTGGCGGCCATTTGCCGTCACCAGCAGGTACTCGACTTCGGGCAACGACGAAGCCAACCGCAGGCTTTCTTCGGGAGTCAGCACGGAAAAGGTGGTGGAAAGCGCATCGGCATCTGCCGTGCACCCGGCTACCACGGTGGCGCTGATTACATGATCCACCGGACGCGCCGTCCGGGGATCAACGATATGGGAGTACCAACGGTCGTTGATGGCAAAGCCCCGCCGATAATTACCGCTGGTGGCCACCGCCCGGTTTTGGATTCGCAGGCGAGCTGCTGGGGCACTGTTCTCCGCATCGGCCAGCGGATCAACCACGCCCACGGATTCCACCCAGTCGCCCATGATGCGCAAATCGCCACCGATGTTCACGAGCGCGGCAGTGACTTTACCGGAGCTGAGCGCGAACGCGCAGGCCTGGTCCACAATACACCCTTTGCCCAGTGCATTCAAGGACAACGCTGCGGTGCCGGTACGCGTTGCAGTGCGGGCTGCGGGGTCAAGTTTCCATGGTGATACGCCGGCCTGTGCCACTGCGTCCGCCAGTTCATCGCGCGTCGGCACCCTATGCCTGGCCGCTGCGTTTTTCCAGAGTTCCAACGCCACTCCGGCAGTGGCATTGAACGCGCCACCACTCAAGTCACACCACCGGTCGTATTGCTCAAGCACATGGAACAATTCGGCGGAGACCGCCACCGGTTGTTGACTGGTCTTCAACCACCGGCTCACCTCGGAAGATGATTCGTACGTGCTGAGGATTCCCGCCAGCCGATCAATTTCATCCAAGACCAGGGCTTCGGCTGACCGAGCGTCGGCATCGGAAACCGCGATGAGTTTCAGTTCCAGAGAAGTACCAAGGACATTCTCGTGATGAAACACAAATGGCCTGGCCACGTTGGTATTTGCGTATGCCAGATTGCCGGACCAAGCCAGCAATAAACTGCCAAAGATCAATGAATTCTTGAATTGCATATTAAGTCCGCCGATCCGGCTGCGAAGATTCGCGTCTGGCCTGAAGGGGAGCGCTCGCTGATTTCAGTCCAAGGTTATTTATTCGCGGCGGGACGTTTGGCGTGCTCCTTGTCATCATCGTCCTCGTCGTGTTTTTTTCCACCTTCGCGGCGCTGACTCTCACCGCCACTGACGGTCCGGTTGCCCGCAGCCTGGGCTTCCGCCAGCTTGCGGATTTCATCCTTGGTGAGCACGCCATCTTTGTTTAAGTCGCCACGTTCCATTAGGCCCTGCATGCGTTCCGGCAGCTCATCCTTGGTGATCTTGCCATCGCCATTTTTATCAAACTCCATCAGGCGGCGAACGATTTCTTCAACATTGGCAGAAGAACCGCCCCGGCCACGCTCGCCCTCCTGCCGAGCAAAATTCGGGCGTAACTCATCTTCCGTAAGTTGACCGTCCCCGTTTTTATCCAGCTTCAAGAGGGCTGCTGGGGCATTCTTGATTTCTTCGGCTGAGATCACGCCATCGCCATTGGTATCCAATGCCATGAACAAGGGATTCATTCGGATGGACCTTCCCTCCGGGCGGCGACCTTCACGTCCCTCTCCGCCTTCTGGCCGCTGACTCTCGCGGCCAGTTTCCCGGTTTTGGCGAATTTCCGGGTTGGCGGGCCGGGTTTCCTGTGCGGATAACGGCATGGAGGGAACGGCAACACCCAGTGCTGCCACGGCTAAACAAAATGCTATTTTATTCATGTATAATTCCTGACTTTAGGGCCAGACGATGGCTTGTCGGCAAAAGTTACACTGATTTCTAAAAATGCAAATGCTTATCCGGCAGGCGCTGGGCAGTTACGGGTTGAGAGGCAGTCGGCTTAATCTGGAATTTGTCCCCCATTGGTTCGAATACGGGATTGACTGATTACCGATTACGAATTACTTGTCTTCGCCATGAATATACCTGTCGCGCTGCTACTCTTCACCTTCGCTTTGAACCCGTTTGCTATGGGTGCGCCGACGCCCGCCGGTAATAGCAAGTGGGAGGCCCTCGTGCAGAAGAAACTCACGGTCTCGTCGCCCAAGCCGGATGCGATTATTTGCATCGGCAGTTCGCATATGGAACGCTGGAAAACCGTGACCACCGACCTCGCCCCGCTCACCGTTTACAATCACGGTATCGGCGGCAGTACCATGAAGCACGCCGCCGAACTGTTTATCCCGAAACTGGCGATCCCTTTCAAACCTCGGGCAGTGATTCTCTATGAAGGCAGCAACGACATCAATGCCGGGGTGACACCAGAGCAGATTCTCGAGCGCTTCAAGGAATTGCATCGCCAAATCCACAATGCCCTGCCCAAAACCCGGCTCTACGTGCTCGGCATCGTGCCCAGTCCCGGCAAGCGCTTTAATAAATGGGAGGCGATCCAACAGGCCAATCAAGCGATCAAGCAGGAGTGTGCCACGGAGCCGTGGATGAAGTTCATTGATACCACCACTCCCTTATTGGGAGCCGACGGTCAGCCCAAGGCCGAGTATTTCATCCCTGAGGACATCCACATGCTGCCCGAAGGCTACAAGGTGTGGACCGGTGTCATCGCCCCGGTGGTGGTCGAGGCAGAGAAGGAATTCGAGCCCAAGCCATGAAGCTCTGTTACTTCGCTTGCCTATAAGTTATTAGTTGGCCGGGGCGGCTGTGCCGGGCGTGATCGCCAACAGGTCACGGCCAACGATCACTTGGCCCTTATACACATCGCCAAGCGTACGGATCGTCGCTTCCTCATCCACCTCACAGGCGACCAGAATGCCTATTTCAGTTCCACACCCCACAGCTTCGCCAGTAACTCGAACATCTCCGGGTCGTGCGGTTTCAGTTCAGTGCGGGTGAAGGGGAAGAAATCGTTGGTGGAAAAGAACGCCTCGGTGTTCTCCGCAAAATATTCCTGCGGATTCGTCATGGCGTAAGCGCGGGCTTGGGTGGTGCGGCCATCGCCGAATCGTTGCTCGACGCGATCGTATTTACCGCCGGCCTTGGCACGCTCATAGGCGGCCTTGATGTCAGGGTTGCCAAAACCTTTCGGCAAAACCCGGTCATGATAAGAATGCGCCAACTCGTGCAGGGCGAAGTTCGGCATGCGCCGGGCCTCCGACTCAAAGATGCGGACGTTGGTGAACTCGACGCCTTTGGCCATGGCCGGATCGCGCCCGTGCTCACGCAGCCAGACGGCATTGGGGTGGTACTCGGCGCGAGGTTTGATGCCGGGATACTCCGGGGAAATCCACAGCGTCACTTTCTGCAGTTCAATGACGGCGGCCTTCGGAACGTTGCGGTTGATTTCCTCGAGCTGCTTCTGTAACAGCACCATGGCCTTCCCGGTCGCCTCCGGCTGTTCCGTCCACAGCCGGCTATTCACATGGATGGTCCAGCCGGCCATGTTGGTGGTCCAGCGCGGGCGGTCATGGCTGGTGCTCGGCTGGGCGGGATGCAGGGGAGTTGGCTGCGCAACGACCGCCTTCGGTTCGGAGGTCTTTGCGCACATGATCAAGAAACACGCCAGTATCACGCTACTCCGTTGCAGATATCTCATGGTTTTTCTTTGGGTGGTTGATTCTTCATTCCGTCGCCGTGCTGATTCGCGCTCAGTCAAACGCCGGGTCGGCTGCCAGAGCCATTTCGCGCGCGCTCAGCCTCCGTCTTCTGGCCTTTTTTCTTGCGCTTGCCCTTCAGCTCGCCGGCGTTGATGGAGAGATCGAAGTCATTCTGCTGCGCTGCTCCCGCTGTACTGCGGCCGTTGGCGATGTACCCCTGCATGAGCGCCGTCAGCTTCGCGGCGACTTCGGAGTTCGCGGCCAAGACGTCCTTGGTTTCACTCAGATCGTTTTGCAGATTGTAGAGCTCCCGCTGGCCGCTCTTAAGGAAGATCAGTTTCCATGGCCCCTGGCGGATGGCGAGATCCCCGGCGGCGGACTGGTGCATGGTCGCCTCCCGCACAACGGTTGTCGTGGTGCCGAGCAACTCGGGCATGAGGCTCACGCTGTCCTCGCCAGCGCTGTCAGGAATCTTCGCGCCGACGATTTCGGCGGCGGTGGCCATAAGGTCGTTGAGACAAATGGTATGATCGTTGACCGAACCGGGCTTCACCTTGCCAGGCCAGCGCGCCACAAACGGGACACGGTGCCCGCCTTCGTAGATGCTGCGCTTGGATTCGCGGAGCGGCGCGTAGGCGCGATGCTCCGCGCCGTTGTCGCTGGTGGCGATGACGAGCGTGTTGTCGGCCAGGTTGTTGCGGGCGAGCACTTCCAGGATTTTGCCGAGCATAGCGTCACCTTGATAAAGCCAGTCGCCGTATTTCGGATCCTGCTTCACGAGATCCTGCGCGCCGCTTTTCCCGGTGAAATCCGGCGCGGGCACGATCGGCTCGTGCGGTATCCCCAGTGGGAAGTAGAGAAAGAATGGCTCGCCCGCCTTCCGCTGATCAATCCACTCAAGGGCTTTCTTGAGCATGAGCGGCTGGTTTTCAACCGGCTCGACGTGGGCGACGACATGGTCCTGCTCAATAATCGTCCCGATGTTACGGGCGTGGGTGAAGCCGCAGAAGTAATCAAAACCGAGCGCGTTCGGGCCGCCGGTCATCTTCGCACCAAAGGGCACTTCCTTCTCGCTGCCCGGTTTTCCATCCACCCAGTTCATGCCGAGATGCCACTTGCCGATGCACGCGGTCACGTAGCCGTGCTGCTTGAGCAATGACGCCACGGTCGTGCGGCCCGGCGGAATAATCGGCTTTGAAAACGTGGTGAGCACGCCGAACTGCCCGATGCGCGACGGGTAGCGGCCGGTGAGCACTCCGTAACGCGTCGGGGTACAAACGGCGGCGGCGGTGTGCGCATCCGTGAACCGCATGCCCTGCGAGGCGAACTTGTCGAGGTTCGGTGTGCGCAACGCGGACTGCGGATTGTAGCACGGCGGCTGCCCCCAGCCCATGTCGTCGAACAGGACGAAGACGAGGTTGGGGCGTTCGCTTGCGGCCTCAGTGGAGACTACGGCAAGGAATAACGTGATGGCGAGGGTGACGGTGATTTTCATGTGGCGCAAAACAAGCGTGATGAGTTGCAGTTCATGGGGTACACCTTTTGGGCTCGTGCGTTCATTCGGTTAGCTTGACTTTACCCTTCTCGACGATGCCGATGGTAACATCGTTCTTCTGCGGCGCACCGGGCGTGCTGCGACCGTCGCGCTTGTATTTTTCCAGCAACTCCTTCAGTTCGCGCACCACTTCCGGGTGTTCAGCGAATTGGTTCCGGCGCTCGGACACGTCGTCGTGCACATTGAACAGTTCGCCGGGCAGGTTATGCTTGGTGTAGCCGCGTTCGTCCTTGAACCACTGCGGTTCACCCACGGCTCTGTTATCATCGCCGGTCGGCGCGTCGATAAACACCCAGTCGCCTTTGCGAAGCGCGAACTTGCCGGAGCAACTGTGATGCACAATAGCCGGGCGCACGGGTTGGGCGTGCGCTTCGCCAAGGAACACCGGAAGCAGATTAAAGCTGTCCTCGCCCGCATTCGGCGGCTGTTGCGCGCCGAGCAGAGCGGCGACGGTCGCCATGAAGTCCACGTTGCAGATGGTCTCGCTGCTGACCGTGCCCGGCTTGATTTTACCGGGCCACCGGACCAGGAACGGCTCGCGATGACCGCCCTCCCAGGTGTCCCGCTTCGCGCCGCGGAGAACGCCCATGCTGTAGTGCTGGAACTGCTGAATGCGATCGTAGGCGCCGGGGTTCACCTCGCCGGTAATCTCGGGCCCGTTATCGCTGGTGAAAAGGACGAGCGTGTTTCCGGCGACGCCCGCGCGCTGCAAGGCATCGAGCACCTGGCCGACGGTCCAGTCGGTCTGGTAAACAAAGTCGCCATAATCGCCGGCCTTCGATTTGCCTTTAAATTCCGGCGCCGGCACGATGGGGTAATGCGGCGACGTGAGCGGCAGATAGAGAAAGAAAGGCTTGCCAGATTTGGCGCTCGTTTCGACCCAATTCACCGCGCGATGTGTCAGTTCGGGCAGGATGTTCACTAACTCCCAGCCTGGCAACATCGGGCCCGGAATGTTGAAACCACCCACACGCCCGGTGTCCCGCAAAGACGGAATGCCAACCGTGTGATCATTTTCGATGAAACAATACGGCGGATAGTTCGGCACATCGGTGCCGAAATAATAATCGAAGCCTCGCGTCGTCGGACCGTCGGCCACGGGCTGTTCAAAAGCGACGTTGCTTAGGCCGTCCTTGCCGCTTCCAGGCGGCTTGCCGTCTTTCACCGGCCAGTCCCAGCCCAGATGCCACTTGCCAATGCACGCGGTCGCGTAGCCGTGCTGCTTGAGCAGCGATGCCACGGTCAGACGACCGGGCGCGATGAGCGGCTTTCCCCATAATCCGAGCACGCCACGCTGGAGCCGCGTACGCCACGCATAGCGCCCCGTGAGGATCGCATAGCGCGAGGGCGTGCAGACCGAAGCGGCCGCATGTGCATCGGTGAAGCGCATTCCCTCGCCCGCGATCCGGTCAAGATTCGGCGTCGGGATTTTGGAGTCCTTGTTGTAGCAGCCGACGTCCCCGTATCCCAAATCGTCTGCGAGGATGAAGACGATGTTGGGACGTTCGCTCGCGGCCCCAGTGGAACTGCAGAGAACAGCGAACACTGCAACAATGGTAAACCAGAAGTGTTTCATGATTGTTTTTCTTGGTCCATTGAGGTATGCAGGCCATTGGATTTCATCGCAACCGCACCCAGTGCAACTCCCGCTGCAAACGAGTTGACGGTGGCAACGATGAGAATATTGCGTGCGTTCATGCGCTGGTGATTTTACCCGGTCAGGTGGAGAACATTCAACGCAAATGATAGGATCAGACGAAATTGAGTGGAACACGAAGCGTGCGAAGCGTGACGGAAACTCATCGGTTTGCGGTTAAGGGTTGAACCAATCGGATAATGAGCCTTGTTATGGTTTGACACCGCCCTCGCCTGCTGCCTCCCGCCTCCAGAACGACTTTCTCCCCGTTCCAAATTCATGCTTCCAAATTCATGCTTGCCCCGTATCAATATTGGCGTAAATTATCGCCCGTGCGCACCAACTGTGTGATATTTGATGGCGAGCCAAAAGCAATGCTTCCTTACCGCAACGCGATAAGTGAGCGCATTAAATGTGCCAAAAAGCAAGTTCCTATCAGTTTCTTGGCACGCATGCTGGTAGAGCGCAGAGTAGGACGCTGAGGTTGCTCGCGATTCCCCCCGCGCTACCATGTCGAGGCTGTCGTCCCTTTTTGGCCACTATCATGAAAGCATTGTTGAAATACTGCTCTCGAGCTCTCGGGTACGAGGTGATTCGATCCGCGAAGATTAAGCAGCACGAGCTTCTGGAGATAGAGTATAGTCAGTTTGTTGAGTTCGCCGTTAGCGCCAGTGGTCTTAACGAGGGAAGTAGGTCCCAGCTAAGGCAAGATATCTTTGCCCTTCTGGTGACCAATTTCAAGCGGTCGGGCTTCTTCGTCGAATTTGGCGCCACAAACGGCGTTGATTTAAGCAACACGTACCTGCTCGAGAAAAGCTATGACTGGACCGGGATTCTTGCTGAACCAGCGCCAATTTGGCACAACGAACTAGCACAAAACAGAAAAGCAATCATCGACACCGACTGTGTTTGGAGCGAGACCGGGAAAACGTTGGAATTTGATGTCGTATCCGAACCCGAATTATCAACTCTTCGTGGTTTTGTCGCCAGCGACCATAACGCGGACAAGCGGAAGGGCGCCGTCCATCATCGGGTTGCAACGGTATCATTGCTGGATTTGTTGAAACGACACAATGCGCCACGTCACATTGATTACCTATCCATAGACACAGAAGGAAGCGAGTTTCAGATTTTGAGCGCCTTCGACTTTTCTGATTACGAAGTATCTGTGATTTCCTGCGAACATAATTATACATCCGCCAGACGCAGCATTTACGATCTCCTCACTGCGAAAGGGTACACGAGAATGTTTCCAACTCTCTCCAAGTGGGATGACTGGTATGTCAAATCCGACACAACGCTCATCAAGGCCGCACTAGGCCAAATGAAATGCAAATCTTAGGACTCAACGCCTTTCACGGTGACGCCTCCGCCGCGTCCCTGAGCCACGGCCAACTTACCGCCGCCATCGAAGAGGAGCGCTTCAACCGCCAAAAGCACTGGGCCGGACTCCCTGCCCAAGCCGCCCTCGCCGTCCTCAGCGGAGCCCAACCCGACCACATCGCCATCTCCCGCGACCCGAAGGCCCACCTCTGGCAAAAGCTCGCCCGCCTCGCCTTGCGTCCCGCCGACTGGACCCGCCTCACCTCGCGCGCCGGCAACACCATTCGCGTCTCCCGCTACACTGAGGAACTCGAGCAAGTCGGCATCGCCGCCAACAAAGCCACCACCCACTTCGTAGAACACCACCGAGCCCACCTCGCCTCGGCCTTTTTCTGTGGGCCCTTCGACGAAGCCGCGGTCATTTCCATCGATGGTTTCGGCGACTTCTCGTCTGTGATGTAGGCCACCGGCCGCGGGAATAAGCTCGACATCAAAGGTTCCGTCTACTTCCCCCACTCGCTCGGCATCTACTACACCGCCTTCACTCACTTCCTCGGTTAACCGCAACACGAAAAGTGAAAGCATCAAATGTGCCAAAAAGCAAATTCCTATCAGTCGGAAAAAATCAAACACCCGGGTTGACAAGATTCCAAGAGCGGGATTTAGTGCTCTCAGTATGTATGACAGTCAAAAAGCAATGATCCATAACCGCATCGCAGCCAGTCCGGCGACAGGAGGTAAAATCGAAGTCCTGTCATTTCCATCTATGAAACCCATCCAATACCTATTGTCGTCGTTCACCTTGTGCCTCGCACTGATCATGAGCCAGCCGATCACCAGCCACGCCAAGGCCACCCATATCACCAAAGTATCGAGGATTGCCACCCCTCCAGCGGGCAAAGCGCTGGTCAACATTCACCGAACCTATCACGGCGTGTTCCGCTGCGCGATTTTTGACGAGAAAGGGACATTCCTGATGGATCTGCCCGAGTATTGCGAATGGCAGCAAGTGTGCGAGCCGGGACAGAAGTCGTTCCTCGTCCTGTTTGCAGGCGGGGTGGTCCAAGTCATAACGGCGGATTTGGCCGCGGATAAAACCTATGATTTCGTGATCGATGATTTCTCCGGCAAGGATATCAAAGTCCACACCGGCTACCGGGGCTTTCTCTTCACGCCGTTGTCCATGAACCCGAGGTGGCGGACCAGACTCGACGAGCTGGAGAAACAGGATGCGGACAAGGTCTTTACTTTGGAACGGGATGCGGTCGCCATCGAGGTTGAAACCTCAAAACGAGATCGCGTCAATGATGTGATCAAAGATTATCTCGGTGGCACCAAATCCGAAAGCGTGATCCACACGATCAAGGAGGACGGCCGATAGGCCGGCTGATGACCCGCATTGCGTCCAGTCGGGCGGGTGGGGGGCGGTGAAGAACCTTTTCTGCAAAATCGGCTTCATTCCGCACTCCACTTTACCGCAACGCGACAAGTGACAACATGAAACGTGCCAAAAAGGAATGTCTTATCAGTTTAATCGACCCCACATGCTCGGTTTGTCGTAAATGATGTTTGCTGAGAAAGAAGAACGATGGACTCAAAGACGATTATTTTGCTGCTTTCTATCGGATCCTATGTTTTTGCGCTGCTCCTGATCCTCTATCAGTGGGGCAAAGAAAAATCCCAATGGATACCCTATTGGATTACAGCGAAGTTTCTGCAAGGGACAGGTTCGCTGTTTTTGTATTTGCAGAGCGGACCGCCGGAGATAACTACGCTTTTATTCGCCAACGGAGCGCTGCTCCTGGGCTGCGCCTATGAGGCTTGGGCGATATTTTTTATTCTCGGCCGGTCGGTGAGCCGACGGACGCATTTTTCGCTTGCAGCAGTGATCGTGGCCATTTGCCTATTGACGATTTATTTGAGCCCACCCGCGAGAGCGGCGACAATTCTCTTGGTGCATTGCGTGCTTTATGGGATACCGGCGTGGGCCTTGTTAGGTAAGCCTAGGCGGCCATCAGTGCTCGGCAAAGTATTGGGCATTGGTTTTGGGGTTTTGGCGTTGATTTATTTCGCAGGCGGGATGCTGATTATTTTGAGGCAGGCCGATCTTATTCCGCGTTTAGGATTCGACACCGTGCCAATCCTGCTTATGTCCAGCTTCTGCATGGTGCTTATTAGCGGGTTTAGCCTGATGCTGTTGGCCAAGGAAAAAAGCGACCTTGAGCTTAAGGAAGCGTGGGAACAGATCAAAACGCTACGAGGTATTCTGCCCATTTGCGCCCATTGCAAAAAGATCCGCAATGACAAAGGCTATTGGGAGCAAGTGGAATCGTATGTGTCGAAACATACCGAGGCGAGATTCTCTCACGGGATTTGCCCGGGGTGCGTCAGTAAATATTTCCCGGATATTGAGTTAGACAGCCCGGAATAAGGGGGCAGTGTGAAGCTTGGTTCGCTATTACTGAACTGATAAGAATTTGCTTTACCGCAACGCGACAAGTGACAGCATGAAACGTGCCAAAAAGCAAATTCCTATCAGTTACGATGTCATTGTGGCCGCTACGGCGTTGGAGCGTGGTAGCGAAGTAGCGACGTTCAATCGGCGTCACTTCGATTATGTGCCGGGGCTGAAAGTCGTCGAACCGCAGTGAGGCGGGATTCCAGAAATCCAGAAACCGGCAGCCACACGATTTCCTTTCCGCCACCGGCTGATTTCCGCTAGCCTTTGCGCCATGGCAACTCCGATGGGTAACGCCTCCTTTGCGCCCGGCCAAAAGGTCGGGGCGGGGCGGTTTACCCTGATGCACGATCTCGGCCTGGGCGACATGGGGATGATCTGGCTGGCGCAGGATGAGGAGTTGAACAAGGAAGTAGCCCTGAAGTTCCTGCCCGCCGAGGTTTCGGATAGCCCGGAGGCTCTGCGCAGCCTGCGCAACGAGGTCGCCAAGGCCCAAGCCCTGAGCCACGAGCGCATTACCGCAACGCGACAAGTGAAGGCAGCAAATGTGCCAAAAAGCAAAGCTATCAATTTAATATTGAATTGCACGGATGATGTCTCCCTGAATATACTTCGGTATGGAAGCGCCCATTGTCACGGTTCGGGACTTGACCAAAATATATCGGCAGGGTGAAATCGACGTCACCGCGCTGAGCGGGATTTCGCTGGACATATCGCCCGGCGAATTTCTGGCGCTCATGGGACCTTCCGGTTCGGGCAAGTCCACCTTGTTGCACATCATTGCCGGGGTGGACCGGCCCACCCGTGGGGAATGCCGAGTTCAAGGGATCAACCTCACCCAGCTCACGGAAACCGAGTTGGCCGACTGGCGCAACCAGAACGTGGGGTTCGTGTTTCAGACCTTCAACCTCATCCCGGTGCTCACGGCGTTTGAAAACGTGGAACTGCCGCTGCTGCTGACGTCCCTGAACCGTCGGCAGCGGCGCAAACAGGTGGAGCTCGCCTTGGAATTGGTGAGCCTTTCCGAGCGGGGACATCATTTGCCCAAGCAACTTTCCGGGGGCCAGGAGCAGCGCGTGGCCATTGCGCGCGCGCTGGTCACCGACCCGGCGCTGGTGGTGGCGGATGAGCCCACGGGCAACCTGGATTCGCACTCCGCCCAGGAGGTGCTGACCATCCTGCAAACGCTCAGCCGGCAGGCGGGAAAAACGGTCATTATGGTCACCCATGATCCCAAGGCCGCCGCCTTCGGCTCACGCTCGGTTCACCTGGAAAAAGGCGAGTTAAGCACCTCGAATGCATGACCCTCGGCACGTTCATCGTTAAAAATGCCTTACGCAACAAGCGGCGCGCGGCGCTTTCGGTTGTAAGCGTCTCGATCAGCCTGTTTTTACTGGTAACGCTGCTGGTGGTCCAGCGGGAGCTGACCATGCCGCCGGAGGATATTGGCGCGGCCTTGCGGGTCGTGGTGCGCAACCGGGTGTCCCTGGCCCAGCCGCTGCCTGCCCGGCAGCGCCCCATCATCGAGCGACTGCCTGGGGTGGAGGCCGTCTCGCCGTTCAGTTGGTTTGGCGGCCGGTTTAAGAGCGAGTCGTTTCCCTCCTTTGCCCAGTTTGCCATGGACGCGAACAAGGTGCGGGCCATTTTCGGGGAGGCCAAGATGGCGCCGGGGGCCTACGAAGCGTTTGAAAAGGACCGTACCACCTGCATCCTTGGCGCGCTCACCGCCGAAAAATACGGGATCAAGGCCGGAGATAAAATCCAGTTCACCAGCGACATCTATTTTGTGACGCTGGAGTTCAAGGTCGTAGGCATTTATTCGGGCACCATTGACGACCGCAACGTGCTGTTTCACCAGAAATACCTGGACGAGGCCACCGGTAACCTGGGCCAGGTGGGCACCTGGTGGGTCAAGGTGCGCAGCGCCGAGGATATGCCCATGGTCATCAAGGCCATCAATGACACCTTCGCCAATTCCTCCGCCGAGGTGCGCGCCGAGTCCGAACGGGCGTTTCAGCTCAGTTTTGTGTCCATGTGGGGCAATATACGCACGCTGGTGAACTCGATCTGCACGGTGGTGGTGTTCACACTGGTACTGGTCTCCGCCAGCACCATGAGCATGGCGGTGCGCGAACGGTTCCGGGAACTGGCCATCCTCAAGGCGCTGGGCTTTCGCCGCCGGGAATTGTTCGCGTTCATCCTGGCGGAAAGTTTTGGCCTGGCGCTCATGGGGGCGATTTTGGGCATCGGCGGCGGCTGGCTGTTTTACACGCACACGAAATTGGCGGGCTACGCGGTGATTGGAATTGGCGGGGTGTTTCTCCTGAGCGGCTTGCGCCTGCTTTGGCGGCGCGAGTGGGTTGGCTGCCTGCTGTCCATGCTGACGGGGCTCTGCCTCTTGAATGGGGGTGGGAAGGTGGTCCAGATCGGCAGCATCGCGGCCATGACTCAGAATATCATCATCACCTCGGAAGTGACCGGGCGCATCATCGGCCTGGCCATGGTCGTGGCCGCCTGCCTGGGGATTATTTCGTGCGTGGCCCCGGTGATTTCCGTCGCTCGCACCAGCGTGGTGGACGGGTTGAAAACCCTGGATTAAACATGGCGCTCCCGCTCAAATACAACGTCCGGAATGTGCTGGTGCGCTGGCGCGCCACGCTGGCAACGATTCTCGGTGTGGCGCTGGTGGTGTCCGTGTACGTGCTGGTGTTGTCCTTGGCGGTCGGCCTGGAAAAATCCAGCCAGAACACCGGGGATCCGCGCAATATGCTGATCGTGCGCAAGGGGTCCACCGCCGAATCGGCCAGCCAGATTACCCGCGAACAGTACCGGCAGTTGGTCTATCTACCCCAGATCGCGCGCGACACGAATGGCGAACCGCTGATTTCCGCCGATGTCATCGTGCTGCTCTGCCTGCCGCGTCAGGATGGGAGCGAAGCCAACGTGCTGTTGCGCGGCGTCTCGCCGATGGGCCGGGAACTGCGTCCGCAGGTGGCGCTGGCCGCCGGTCGCTGGTTTGTTCGCGGCCAGCGGGAGGTGGTGGTTAGCCGGCGCATGGCGGCGCGGTTTGCCAACTTTAAGCCCGGCGAGCAATTCGTCACGGGCGGCAAAACGCTCACGGTGGTTGGCTGGCTGGACGGCGGCAACAGCGCGTTTGACTCCGAGGTGTGGATGGACGCGGATGAGGCCCGCGCGATCTTCGACCGGGAAAACTATTCGAGCGCGCTGGCGCGGGTGGCATCGCCAGCCGAGGGGCTATCGCTAAGCAACCGGGTGGATACGGACAAGCGCCTTTCCCTGCGCGCAATGGGGGAGGCGGACTATTACAGCAAGCAAACCATGACGGCGATGCCCATCAAGATTCTGGGCAATTTTTTAGCCACCATCATGTCGGTCGGGGCCGTCTTTGCCGCCATGAACACCATGTATGCGAGCGTCGGCTCGCGCACCCGCGAGATTGGCACGTTGCGGGTGCTGGGTTTCCGTCGGCGGACCGTGCTGTTGAGTTTTTTGATCGAGGGAGCGCTGCTGTCCTTGATCGGTGGCATCCTGGGCTGCCTGCTGGCCCTGCCGATGCATGGCTACACCACCGCCACCATCGGCTTGGAAACCTTCAGCGAGACGGTGTTCCAGTTCCGGATTACGCCCGGGCTGGTGGCGCAAGGGCTGATTTTTTCCGTGATTGTTGGCGTGGTTGGGAGTTTACTACCCGCCATGCGCGCCGCCCGGCTGCCGGTCATCGCGGCGCTGAAGACCGTATGAAGACCGTATGAAGACGGGAACCGGATTATTACGAGCGCATCCATGAACGAAGACAAACTGCAGCAACTGAGAATCCAGGCAGACGCCCGTCGGCGGCCTTCCGGCACGCTGTGGGGGATTGTTTTTGGAGTGCTGCTGGTCACCGGCGTGGCCCTGTATTTGTACCGGCCTTGGGATCCGGAGAAACAGCGTCTGGGCGGCTCCGTCAAACCACCCCCAGGCGTGACCAACACCACCGAAAACTCCGCCAGAGTTTCGCCTTCCGGCAGTTCCGCTTCCCGCGCCAACGCCCCAGATACCGCCAACGTTGGCGTGAAATCATCGGGTGCGACCGAGCCGCGTGCGGACTCAGTCCTGACGGTCAGCGGCTATATTATCAATCGCGAGCGTATCGAGATCAGCCCGCGTTTTATGGGGCAGGTCCGCTGGATTGGCGTGAGAAAGGGGGATGCCGTCACCAACGGCCAGGTGGTGGTGCGTCTGGATGACAGCGAATACCAGGCCCGCTGGCAGGAGACGCAGGCCCGTTTGGAAGGCGCCCAAGTGGGCGTGACCAAAGCTGAGTTGGATCTCAAGCGTGCCGAGGCTCTCGTCAAAGCCAACGTGGAAATGCAAAAATCCGCGGACGACGCCCGGCTGCAACTGGATATCGCCCGCGCCACGGTGCGCGAAATTGAGGGCCAATTGCAGTTGCTCAAAGTCTATCTGGATTGGACGATCATCCGTTCCCCCCTCAATGGCGTGGTGCTGGAAAAATTGGTAGAGGCCAATGAAATGGTAACCCCGCAGAGTTTCGGCGGTGCCCGCGGGATCAGCACCGCCCTGATGGCGGTGGCGGACCCAAGCGATCTCCAGGTGGAGATTGACCTGAACGAAACCGACGTGGCCAAAATTCACCTGAATCAGCGGTGCCGGGTCAGCCCGGAGGCGTATCCCGACCATGCCTATGAAGGATACGTGGCGGAGATTTCCCCTGAAGCCAGCCGCCAGAAGGGCACCTTGCAACTCAAGGTGCAAATTAAAAATCCGGATCGGTTCCTGACCCCCGAACTGAGTGCCAAGGTGGATTTCCTGAAATGACACGCGAAAACAACCTGCCAGATCCCCAATCCTTAGCCTATCTTTCGACACTGGCGGCATTTTTTTTGAAGGAACGATGGATTCATT
>JBAXGN010000178.1 GCA_037139415.1 Verrucomicrobiota bacterium
GACTGAGGAAACATGGACCGCAAGGTTGCGTGCGCCTCAGTCCTACTCGACCAAACATTTCGGAGTTCGATTTACGGACCGACTCTTTCATCATTCGCGTCGATTGGCGTGATTCGCGGGCCCTTCTTTAGGATTTCGAGTTTCGGTTTTCAGATTTCCGCGCTTGCTTCAAAAAATCATTTTATCACAATTTTATCACAAATTGTGTGGGAAAATCTATTTCATCACAAAAATCACGCAATTCTGAGATGCACTGCACCATTCCCGCCGTTTTTCCATCAATTTGCAATCCCTGGCTCCCTTTTACTGGACCATTCGTCCCATCACTGATGACTGATGACTGGTTACTTCTGCCTTTAGCCTTTTTACTTTTTACTTCAATGCTGCTCCGCACCACCATTCGTCGCAACCTTCGCTGTTTGACCCGGGTTATCCGCCGGGGCTCCGCTCAATCTATCTTTTCCCCGGTCACCAAACTCGCCAACCTCCGCCAACAAGCCGAATCCACCCTCAACCTGCTCCGTGCCAAACCCTTGCCCCAGGACTTCAATGCGCTATTCCTGGATCACCTTAAGCTCCGCCTCATGGAATTTATCCTCCAGCCCTCCCCGTCGCCCGCCATGCTCCTGAAATATTTTGAAATCTGGGCAAAATACCTGGCCAAGACCGCTGTTCCTGATTCCGCACCAAACTCTTTGCCCACATTGCCTGCCCCCAACGTTGGCATCAAACCGGAAACCATGGCGTTCATCGAGCAACAGCTTAAACTCATGTAGCCATGCAACCCCCTGATACACATTTCAAAGCCGGCATCTTCCGGTTAAGCTCAAACTTTCAGCCCCTTCAAGTTCACTTCCAGCCGCTGTTTTTCACGGAGCAGTTCGGTCATGGTCAACCGTGTCTTGCGAGCGGCGGCTTCCCGGCCAAGGATGCACGCCAGCGCGCCATCCACCGCCCGTTGCGCGGTTTCATTTGTGTACTTGGATTCCAAGACATTTTGATAAAACGTGGCTATATTCCGCGCGGCTCCCGCTTCATAAAGATTCACCACCTCGGCGGCATAGACATCATCAAAACTCTTCAAGGTTGCCTTGCCCCAATAGGACAGGATCGCATGTCCACTGGTTCCGTGCAGCGTGCAATCCAACATGCCTTTGACCTGGTTCTTGGCCGCCGATCCAAAATGATTGTGTACCGTGCCATCCGCATATTCGAAGACCACCGAGCAGGCATCATGGGCATCGCCGTGCGGGTCCGGTCGGCAGATGCGCGAGACGCCTTGGGCTGTCGCCGGTCGCTGACCGGTGACCCAGATCGCCATGTCAATGGCATGAATGTCAAAATTGCCGATGTAATCGCAACCGATGGCAATATCGTTTACCCAGATGAGATGATTCAGGCGGTTCTCAATCGTGGATTCAAACTTGGGGTCGGGAAAAATGCCGCAGGTGCCGACGGTCTGCATTTGCGAAATTTTGCCCAGTCCGCCTGCGCGAATGCGGTTATATACTTCCAGATTTCCCGGGTCGGTCACCATCTGGTAATCCACCAGGAAACATTTCCCCTTTTGGGTTGCCAGCCGGGCCGCCGCTTCAATCTCCAGGCAGCCCCATGCATCTGCCGCCACCGGCTTGGCCATATAAACGTGCAAGCCCGCCTCGACCGCAGCCCGGGCGTGTTCCGGGAAGAAATACGGCGGGGTTTCCAGTACGATCGCCTCAATGCCGCTCTCGATAACCCGCTTGTACGCGGACAACCCCGAGAAACGCCGGGCTTTGTCCACACCATGCAAGTCACCGCATTCGTTGGCGGTCTCGGGAAAGTAATCCCCAATGGCGTGATACTCATAGCCACCGTGTTTGGCGAACAGCTTGGAAATCCACGAACCCCGGCCGCCACACCCCACTTGGCCAATCTTGATTTTGCGGGTGATGGCTGGAGCGGTTGGCACCGCTGCGGGTTGAGCCGCGCGCAATGGCAACGGGTTTAGCCACATCGCGCCCGCAGCCAGCGGAGTGGCGGCAAGAAATTTACGGCGATTGAAATTCATGGGGTCCATGATAACGCCAAGCAGCCAGTCTTGGGTAGTTTTTTTATTTTTTTATGGCACAGCCATTAGGATCAATGTGCCAGACTCACTTAACCTCGGGTCTTTCCCCTTCGTTCAATTTGCATTTTGCAATTTACAATGATCAATTTGTAATGTCCCCTCCCGCTCTCCTCTGGTTCGCCTCATTTTTTGCCAGATGGTCTCTCTGTCTCCCTCGTGTCTCTGGGGTTGTTTTATCTGGCATCTTAACGTTCGGTGTCCGGCGTGTTCCCGTCGGGATCAGTTCAAATCCGCATTGAGCGTTTGCGCTTTACCTTTGGATAAACGCACTGGTACAGACTTGCCTTGGTAACGCACTGTAAGCGTCAGATTCCGCTCCGGATGCAGCGTGGCCGCCACGAGCTTGCCCTGTGCCCATTGCAGGTCCACTGTGCATCCACCGCGTATCCGCAACCCTTGAATGGCCCCGGCTGGCCAGGCCGCTGGCAACGCGGGCAGCAGCTCCACGCTCTCCATGCGGCTATGCACCAGCATGGTGTTGGCGATTTGCGGGATGCCACCATTACCATTAGTATTAAAGATGCCGGCGTTCGGCTCATGCGACGTGATCAGGCTCGGGTTCATCGAGCGTTTCACGGCCATGACCTGGAGACGCCCATAGGCTTCCTCGGGCATGCCGAGATACGCCGCCGACACGCCGGATTGGATGCGGCCAAACGACGACTGCTCGTTTCCCTTGCCCCCTGCATCGCTCGCGGCGATTTTCACCCGCACGGTTGCTTGGGCAGCCTGGCGCAATTCCGGCGTGGTTTCAAACAGCGGATCGAAGCTCTGGAAACAGGGATAAAGCTGCGAGTGATGGCGATGCCCGGGCACCACCCGGCCATCGGGCCACTCGGCCAGTTCCCCCTTCTGGTTGATGGGATAATCCGGCAGTTTCTTCAGTAAGGCTTCCCATCGGGGCAGGTTGTCGCGCTCAATTTTGAGTTCACGACAGGCGGTGATCAGGTTACCCAACACCTCGCGGGCGACCGCAATATCCATGGTGGCACTCAGTCCGCATCCGGTCTCAGGGTTATACGAGGGAATGAACTCCACGCGGCCACTCTGGTTGGTCTCGGACAGAAAATCCTCGTAAAAAACGGCGATCTCCTTGAGCAACGGTACGCAGCGTTTCTCCAGAAATTCCCGGTCGCCGGTATATTGCGCGTAGTCGGTGAAGAAACTCGCAAGCCAGCCGCTGCCAGCGGTCCAGAACACGCCTTGCCAAGTACCCCAGTGAAGCAGCAGACAGGTGTTGGAGGCGCGGGCGTTGCTGAAGAAACCGCGGCAACCATAAGTGCGCTTCGCATTGATGCGCCATTCGGGATAGAAACTTTCCATCAGGCGGAAGTAGCCTTCCAGCAGTTCCGCGAGGTTGGCGCTGCACGCCGAGGCCATGGCCGCCTGCACATTGGTATCCAGCGTGAAGTCGCCCGACCACGCCGGTTTCCATGTGCCATTCCAGATGCCGTGCAGATTGGGCAGCAGTTCACCGGCGCTGCATATAAACATGTACCGGCCCGCATCATACATCTTCTCCATTAATGCGGCGGGCAGACGGCCTTCCTGTTTGGCGATTTCCAACAAGGTTTCCGTCGTCAAAGTACGCTCGGCACCGCCGCCAATATCCAAGGTAACCCGATTGAAGAGTTCACCGTGCAACTTTGCATGGGGCGCGAACAGCCGGGCATAATCATCCCGCAAACCCGCCAGCGATTTTTTCAACGCTGGCATCAGCTTGGCAGCATCCTCCGCCTGACGGTACGCCACCACCGAGCTTTCCGCCAGCGCAGGTGCTGGTTTGAAAACTCCGGCCTTTTTAAAATCCGGGTTGTCCGGCGAATAGGCCCAGGCCTCGCTGGTTTCCTTGGGCTGCGGCGTCTTCCATGGCACAATGCGAATGAACAGCAGCACTTCCCGGGCTCCGGTGATGGTGATGGTATCTCCCGCCACCTCGGCTTTGCCGTCTTGGTGAACAATGCGAACAGCGGCATCATATCCGCCTTTGCCCTTGGTATAGGTGTTATGGTAAGTCACCCAATCGGCGCTGGTTTCCTGCTGCGACTGAATGAGCGCATGGTTGACGGGTGGGAACTGGAGTTCCACGGGGGCCGGGCCGTTGAGCGAGACCACGATGAGGTTGTCGGCGCGCGACACGAACATTCGCCGCTGGAACTGGCCACGGTCATCCCGCCAGCGTGTGACGACTTCGCCGGTCTGGAAGTCTTCCGTGCGCGCGTAATCCGCGATTGCGCCAGTCGCAGGCTGGCGGACGTTGACGAACAAGCCCGGATGATAAGGATCGGTTGGAATCAAGCCGGGGTAACCCTGTTCCTTGGCTTTACTGAGGAAGAACTTCATGCCCTCGCCATAGTTCTTCTCGCGAATGGTGCGCCGCAACTCCGGCACATACTGCGCCAGGTCTGGTACGATTTCACGATTACCCAACGGCAGGAACAGACGGCAATGATTGGCGATGATGGTGTCGTTGGTCGGATTCCCGAACATCATCGCCCCCATCCGCCCGTTGCCGGAAACAAAGGCGGACTCCCATTTGGTTGCTGCGTTGGTGCTGTACGAACCATGCGCTGGAATGGATTCCGCCCGCGTCAAAGACGGCAGGGTTAACAGTGCGCATAGTAAAGTGGTGAAGCGTTTCATTGAGGTTGCTTGATTTAGGGATTAGTCGGGCTGTCCAGAACTTGGATCGTGGTGGAGGGACCCAGGTCAGCGGGCGGCGCCCACGAGCGCAAGGCCCAAACGACCTGCTTGTCGCGTGTCACCTCGATGGCCTGGACTGGCGGGTTGGCGGGATCGAGTTTGCCCGACCATTGGTTGAACCAATTATTAATGATCGTGTTGCCATTCGGCAGGCGGATGGCGGTTTGCAGGTTGGATAGTTTGTAATCCGGCGCATCCGCGGGTGTCCATTCCCATACCGTTTCGCCCTGCCGATTGATCTCCCGTACAAATTTTTTATTACTGACTACCAGAACGTTTCCATTGCTGAGCGGTTTGGCCGACCAAATGCCCGGCACATCCACGGACCATAGTTCTTTGCCATCCAGAGCGTATTCGGCGGCTTTGCCCGAATCCATGTGCGCAACGAGCAGTGTGCCTGCTGGCGTCAACCGCGCTTGGCGGAACTGGCCGTGGATACCCTTGGGGTTTTTCACCGGCAGAACAAACTCGCGCTCGGGATTGCCCGTGGCTTTATTAACGACCATGAATTTCGCCGGATTCCCGTTCTGGATGAACCATACGCTGTTCGAGCCGATCGGCTGCGCTGTATGGATCTCCGTGTTGGTGGGCGCATCGAAATTCCAAACCACTTTCTTATCAGCGGTGATCTCGGTGACGCCGTATTGGTGGGCAAAGAGGATGTTTCCATTCGGGAGCAATACGGCATCGCTGATTTCACCCCGGCCCGGATGCGTGTACGACCAGGCAATCTCGCCTTTTTGCACGATGAACATGCGTTCTTCCTTCGCTTCCCCGGCATAAAAGAAATCGTGTTGTGCGAGTCCTTTGCCGGGGAGACTTGCCGGCGCGTTATTTGCGGGCGGCGCGACGGGTTGCGCAAAGACGGTGGTGAGGGCAGTCAGTATACTCAGAATGCAAACCGGCAGCGATCGTTTGGTTGTCATGTTCAATCCTGTTTCAGTGAATGGTCTTGGCATCCCACCCTCACGCTATGAACCGTCAAACCATCGCTGGTCATCACGCCGTTCATCTCCGATTGCCTTTTCCCGGCTGGCGGTGCTTATTGCACGGTGATCTTAAGCGCTACTGCGTATTCGCACGGCTTCTGTTTGGGCATCGTGACCGTCAGACCTTCCGCGTTCCGGGTCCATTTGAGTTTGCTGGGACCGCCCAGCAGCGCCACGGAGCGCAACTGTCCCGGGCCTTTGCCGTCCGCGAGTGCCCGGATCGTGACCGTCGCCTCCTCCGGCCAACCTAGCATGAAGGCATAAATGGTCTTGCCATCCTTCGATTGCGTGAACCGGATATCTTGGGCGCTGAATTTAAAGTCTTCCTTGAAATGGCCGCCATCCACCTTGGTGGCGCCTTCGCCGTACACCAGCCATGGGCGGGTCTCGTAAATTCCTTGGCTGTTGTTTTTCATCCAGGCGGCAACCTCCGCCAGCAGTTGTTCGACCTCCGGATCCAGCGCGCCATCAGGCCGTTGAACGACGTTGAGCAACAGGTTGCCGTTCTTGCTGACCACATCCACCAGCGTTTGGATCACCCACTTTGGCGAGCGATACATGGTGCCCGTATCCTTGGCCTTCCAGTTCTTATTATAAAACCAGTCCCCAATCGAAGTGTCCGTCTGCCACGGTTCCGGTTTGATGCCGGACAAGCCGCCGCGTTCAACATCCTGCACGCCGATTCCCTCGACATAATCCCCATGACCGGGCTTGGTGCGCCAGTCTTTCAGGCAATACACCGCTTCCAGTTTGCCCCGGTGAGCGGCCTGGTTGGCATTGTAATAATGGGAGAGCAGCGTGCATCCAACCTCGCCGAACGGCAGCGCACCATCGGAATAAAGCAAGTCCGGCTGATAATGATCCACCAGATCCTTGATGCGGGCAAACCACTCCTGGTGCCAGCGGGCATCGGTGCTATACCAGGCTTTGTCATCGGGCGCGGCGGGCCAATGATAGAGGTCCTGCCACTTTGGGTCTGCGCCGTCGTAAGGCACACCGGCCAGCGGGCCGTTGGTGTCGTGACCGTGGCTGGTCTGCCACCAGGTGAAACTGGCGCCCAGATGCTCGGAAACGCCAAACCGCAACCCCTGTTTGCGCGCGGCCTTTTGCCACTCCCCGACCACGTCACGCTGCGGCCCGGTTTGAACCGCATTCCACTTGTGGAATTGGGAATTCCACAGGTCAAAGTTATCGTGGTGTACCCCCATGCTGACGAAATACTTCGCCCCGGCTTTCTTGTAGAGTTTCATCAGGCGATCCGGATCCCACTTCTCGGCCTTCCAAAGCGGGATGATGTCCTTCCAGCCGTTTGTGGATGGATGACCGTAGTTGGTGAGGTGATGCTGATACTGGCCCCGCCGGTTATCCTGCGTGTAGAGATGTCGGGCATACCAGTCCCCGGCCATCGGCACGGATTGTGGTCCCCAGTGCGACCAGATGCCGAACTTGGCATCGCGAAACCAATCCGGACACGCGTAATTCGTGAGAGAATCCATCGAGGGTTTGAACGGTCCCGGTGCCACAGGACCGGGATCAGGAGTGGTCGTGGCAGAAACCGTGACGACATTCCATAATGTGACCGCCAGAAAGGCCGACCATGACATCAATGTTTTTTGCATGGCGATACTATGGCCGATTTGGCCCTGACAGGGAATGTTAATTCTTGACCACTGCATATCAGTTTTTGACTTGTACCAACCACTGCTGAAAACGATACTCAGCCCGCAAAAGAATCATTTTATTGTTATGAAGAGATACTGTTCCATGCATTGGTTCATTGGCACCCTGTTGCTGATGACTGCCACATATCTGGAGGCCGCTGCGCCCATCCAACTGCGCTGTGAATATCTGGAGAGCCCTCAAGGCATCTCGGAAACCGTTCCCCGGCTGAGTTGGCAGTTGCCGTCCGGCGAACGCGGCCAGCGGCAGACGGCGTACCAGGTGCTGGTGGCCGGCACCGAGGCCTTGCTGAAAAAGGAGCAGGGCAATATATGGGATTCCGGGAAGGTTCCCGGCGACCAATCCATCCATGTGCGCTACGCCGGCGCGGCACTAAAGGCTGGGCAGGCCTGTTATTGGAAGGTCCGCGTCTGGGATAAGGACGGCAAGCCTTCCAACTGGAGCGCCACCGCCCAATGGAACATTGGCCCGCTGCAACTTTCCGACTGGCATGCGCAATGGATTGGCTTGGACGAGGTGGTCCGCAAAGAAATCATCACCGACACCCAGTGGATTTGGTATCCCGAACGGCCTGAACCACCTGGCACCCGCTATTTCCGGCGGACGCTGATGTTGCCATCCGACCGCACCATTAAGTCTGCGCGGATATTGGTGGCGGCGGACAACCTCTCGGTCATTTACTGCAATGGCGAGCAAATCGGACGCGCCAACCATTTCAATACCGCTGCGGAATTCAATCTGGCCGGGCGGCTCAAGCCCGGAAAAAACGTGCTGGCCGCTTCCGTTCAAAATTTGGGTGATGCCCCCAATCCAGCCGGACTGTTGGTCCTGCTTAAAATCGAGTTCGCGCAGGGCGAGCCCATGGTGGTGACCACCGATGCGGCTTGGAAAAGCGCCAATACCGAAATCAGTGGCTGGGAACAAACCGCGTTTGATGACAATCAATGGGTGCTCGCGCGTATCGTCGGTCCGGTGGGCATGAAACCGTGGGGCGAAACTTCCGCTCCGGAGGATCGCCGGTTGCCCGCCCGCTGGCTGCGCAAACGATTCGAGTTGGATCGCAAAGTTCAGCGCGCCACCGTCCACCTGTCCGGGTTGGGATTATCCGAGCTGTATTTGAACGGCAGGAAAGTCGGCACCGATGTCCTGTCGCCCGGCCTGACCGAGTATCCCAAGCGGGTCTTGTACGTCACCCATGACGTGACCGACATGGTGCAGCGCGGCGATAATGCGATCGGCGTGGTCCTTGGGAACGGGCGCTTCTTTGCCCCGCGTTCCCGCTCTCCGATGACCACCGCCGTCTATGGCTATCCCAAACTGCTGCTCCAGATGCGCGTTGAATTCACGGATGGAACCGCGACCGAGATTGTCAGCGATGGTTCATGGAAACTTACCACGGAAGGGCCAATTCGCGCCAATAACGAATACGACGGCGAGGAGTATGATGCGCGGATGGAGTTGGGTGATTGGTCCAACCCCGACTACAGCGACGCAACCTGGCAACGTGTCTGGCCGGTAGCTGCACCAGAGGGAAAACTGGTGGCACAAATGATTCCACCCATTCGTGTCACGGGGGGCATCAAGCCGATGTCCGTGAAGAGTCCGCAGCCGGGAATGTATGTTTTCGATATGGGCCAGAACATGGTCGGCTGGTGCCGGTTAAAGGTCAAAGGCCCTGCTGGTACCGCAATTTCGCTGCGCCACGCCGAGGTGCTCAAGCCGGATGGCACGTTGTACCTGGACAACATCCGCGACGCCAAAGTGACCGACCGTTACACCCTTAAGGGCGAAGGCACCGAGCTGTGGGAACCGTGCTTCACCTATCACGGCTTCCGCTACGTCGAGGTGCGCGGTTGGCCGGGCATGCCCACGCTGGATTCGTTGGAAGGCCGAGTAGTGAATGATGACCTGGCCACCGCCGGCGAATGGAGTTGCTCGAATCCGTTGCTCAACCGCATTTATACCAACATTGTCTGGGGTGTGCGCGGCAATTACCGCAGCATCCCCACCGATTGCCCGCAGCGCGACGAGCGCCAGGGCTGGCTGGGGGACCGCTCCGCCGAATGCAAGGGCGAAGCCTTCCTGTTCCACAACGCCGCGCTCTACGCCAAGTGGGCCCAGGACATCGTGGACGCCCAAAAGGAAACCGGCAGCGTGCCGGATGTCGCGCCGCCGTACTGGCCCATCTACTCGGACAATGTCACCTGGCCCAGCAGCCTCATCCTGGTGCCCGGCGCGCTCTACGAGCAGTTCGGTGATCTCAAAGCCATCGAATCCGCCTATCCCGCCATGGTGAAATGGATGACGTACATGAGCGGCTTTATCACCAACAACCTCATGCCCAAGGATCGCTATGGCGATTGGTGCGTGCCGCCGGAAAATCCCAAGCTGATTCACTCCACCGATCCGGCGCGCAAAACCGCGCCCACGGTCATTGGCACCACCTACTTCCACCTGTGCAGCCGTTTGATGCAGCGGTACGCGACGCTGTTGGGCAAGACAGAAGAGGCGCAGCGTTACGGCGAACTGGCCGAGCGGTTGAAGACCGCCTTCAATAAGGAATTTTACCGGGCTGATTCGGGCTGCTACGATAACGGTTCCCAAACCGCCTGTGTGTTGCCGCTGATGTTTGAGATGGTACCCGCCGAACAGCGTGCGCGGGTATTTGGCCGCTTGGTGGATAAAATCAGCCGGGAAAGCAACGACCACGTTGGTACCGGACTGATTGGCGGACAATGGCTGATGCGCACCCTCTCGGACAATGGCCGACCCGACCTGGCCTATACTCTCGCCTCCCAGAAAACCTACCCCAGTTGGGGCTACATGGTCGAGAAAGACGCCAGCACCATCTGGGAATTATGGAATGGCGACACCGCCGATCCCGCCATGAATTCCGGCAACCACGTCATGCTGGTTGGGGATATGGTGATCTGGTATTACGAATACCTCGCTGGTATTCAAAGCGATCCGGTCCGGCCGGGGTTCAAACACATCCTTATGCGCCCGCATCTGGTGGGCGACCTGACTTGGGTCAAGGCCACGCACCGTTCGCCGTATGGATTGGTTGCCAGCCATTGGCAGAAACAGAACATCAATTTTGAATGGGCCATCACCGTGCCGCCCAACACCACCGCCACGATTTTCGTGCCCGTGCGTGCCGACACTGCCGCCATGGAAAACGGGAAACCCGCCGATCGCAACCCAGGAATGAAATTCCTGCGTATGGAATCCGGCGTCGCCGTGTATGACGTGCAACCAGGAAGCTATGCAATTAGATCGGTTCTCCCCACCAGTAGCCGACCGCAGGGAAAATAGTTTCATCCCCTTTTTGTTGCTATGCAACGCTGGGAGATTGGACGTTAACGCGGTATTTTACTTGGTGCAGATCCAGTCTTGCATTTTAGACGTGAATCCATAACTTTAAACCATGACTGAGCTTGTATTTGATGTGGTGCAGGAGGCCGACGGCGGTTATTGTGCCGAGTGCCTCTCTGAAGCGATTTTCTCACAAGGGGACAACTGGGAGGAATTACGGGGAAATGTGATGGAAGCCGTGCGCGCCTTTTATTTTGATCAGGCCAAATTACCAGACCGCGTCCGATTGCATCTGGTTCGTGACGAACTCCTGGCGACCGCATGAAGATTCCACGCGATTTAAGTGGAGCGGTTTTGGTGCAGGCGCTATGTCGTGATTGGGGATACCAAACGATCCATCAGCGTGGTAGCCATATCATTGTGCAAACCGAAACGCCCGGTCATCAGAGAATAGCTGTTCCCAATCATCCAATTTTACGAGTGGGAACACTGAACGCGATTCTTCGTGCTGTTTCAGTTCATAAAGGCGTGGATCGGCAACAGTTGCTTGACACCCTCTGAGCCATGCACGGTTGCAGACTTTGCCGCGTTGCCGCTCTGAATGGCATTTCCTCAATCGTGTATTTTTCTGGTGTCCTCTTTTTCTGCAAAAATTTTCATCACATCGTATTTCTTTCCAGTTGTCGAAAGGTGCGCTTGCGGAGTATGCTCCCATCCACTGTGAGCAAGCTATGCCCGCATTCATGTCCGCAGGAATGCCCGGGGGAAATATCCTCCAGGGCAAATGGTGGCATTTTGGTGCAACGGGAGGGGATACACGATGATTGTTAAAGATTTCCACGGTGGCCGATTCCTGATCTTGATGCTGGCGTTGTTGCTGGGCGTTGGCGCCCCGGCGGTGCGCGGGCAATTGCTTGACGCCGAGGAGGGGGTGGATCCCATCCCGCCCGAGGTCGAGCGCATGTACAAGAAGGGGCTGGATTGGCTGGTGAAGAATCAATCCTCGGATGGTGTTTGGAAAGACACGTATGGGAACAATCCCGGGGTGGTGGGGTTGGCGGTGGTGGCCATGCTGGCGCACGGGGACGATCCCAACAGCGGTCCCTATTCGGTGCCAATCAAACGCGGGTTGAGTTTTATTCTTTCGCAGCAGCAGGAAAAAAATGGATACATTGGCAATTCCATGTATAACCACGGATTCGCCACGCTGGCCTTGGCGGAATCCTATGGCGTGGTCAATGATGAGCGGTTGGGCAAGGCGTTGCATAAGGCGGTGGACCTGATTCTTTCCTCGCAGGCGCGCAATGGCTTTGGCGCGTGGCGCTATTCGCCGGAAACCACCGATGCGGATACCACCGTGAGCGGCGCGCAGATGGTGGCCTTGTTTGCCGCGCGCAACGCCGGCATTGGGGTGCCGGAGGACGCCATTCAAAAAGGGCTGCGCTTCTTCAAACTATGCCAGTCGGCGGATGGTGGCTTGGGTTATACCGGGCCGGATAGCGGCAATGCGCCGCGCACCGCCATTGGCGCGCTGGTATTCGCGCTCGCCAAGCAAAAGAATTCCAAGGAGTTTCTGGGGGCTGCGCGTTTTCTGGGCAGCGCTCCCCGCGAAGACCATTATTTCCACTATTACCTCTACTACGCTTCGCAGGCATACTTCCACACCTCGGGCAAAAGTTGGCGGGAATGGAATACGCTGAACATCAAGGTGCTCAATGCGACACAGAACAGCAATGGCTCCTGGGAAGGCCAGTTCGGCAGCGCCTTCAGTACTTCCGCCTGCCTGTTGTCGCTGGCGCTGAATTACCGGTTTCTGCCGATTTACGAACGATAATTTATGAAACGCTTTGGAATTGCTACCGTCGTATTGGCCGTGGTGGGGATGACGCCGACGTTGCGGGCGGAACTAATCCTGGACGGTCTGCGCGCCATCCAAGAACTGAACAATGCGGTGGGCGTCCGTAGTGCCGTGCCGCAGCCCAAACGCGCTGAGGCGGAGGAAAAAGTGGAGCCGGAAGATCCCGCCTATTCCGATAGCCTTCGGTTTCTCAACGGGGATACGTTGCATGGCAACCTGGTCTCCATTGACCCGCAAAAAGGGGTGCGCTGGAAAACGCCGGATGCCAAGGCGGAAATCGAATTTGGCATGACCAAGCTGGCCCGGATCAGCGTCGCGCGTCCGCAAAAATTGCCGGTACCCACCAAGGACACCGCCTGCGTCGTTCGGTTGACCAATGGGGACGAGTTGCTGGGCGAAGTGGTTTCCTTGGATCCCGATAAATTGTTGCTCGATACGGCCTATGCCGGGGTCATGACCTTTGCGCGCAAAAACCTCCAGAGTTTGCGCCTGATGAAAGTCGGGTCCGGCCCCATTTTTGAAGGTCCCACGGGGGTTGAAGGCTGGACGATTGGCCGCGGTCGCACGGGATGGAAATATTCGGATAACGGATTCAGTACCTCCAAACCTTCCTCTATTGGCCGGGACCTCAAATTACCCGCGCTGGCGCGGTTGGAATTTGATCTGAGTTGGCGCGGGCCGCTCCAGTTGCTGATGAATCTCTACACGGACGGCTTCGAGGAATACGGCAACAACGCGTACATGATCCAGATGAACACCGGGTACATCTACATGCAGCGGATTCGCCGCAATGGCGGCGGCCATAACATGGGGCAGGCCGAAGTTCCATCCTTGCATACCAAATCCAAGGTACACCTGGAAATTTTGGTCAACAAAGAGGCCAAAAGCATTGCCCTCCTGATTGATGGCGCGCTCGCCAAGCAATGGCGCGACAGCCAGGACTGGGTGGCGGGCGGTTCCTCCGTTTTGTTCGTGCAGCAAGGCATGGGTTACACCCGCATCAGCAATATTCGGGTAACCGAATGGGATGGCAAACTGGAAGAGCGCGCCAGTGCCGACGTGAAGAGCAAGGAAGACCAGGTGGAGTTGTCCAATCACGATAAAATCTCCGGCGACCTCAAGCAAATCAAGGACGGCAAGATGGTGTTTGCCACCGCCTTTGCGAACATGGATATTCCCATCAACCGGGTGCAACAAATTGACCTAGCCGGGGTGAAGGCGGAAGTGACGGCGAAGAAACCCACCGATGCCAGACTCATTTTCGCCACGCGCGGCAGCCTGACCGTGAACCTGGATAAATACGATGTCGGGCAACTGCTGGCCACCAGCCCGAATTTCGGCCAGGTGAAGTTTAATCCCTCAGCGTTCAACCAACTGGTTTTCAACCTGGATCAGCAAAAGAAAGCCACGCCAAACCTCGATCCGGAAACCGACGACGGCGACGTGGATCAGTAGCGTATGGTGTCCGCCAAGCAATTTCGCATTGTCCTGGTGACCGCGCCCGACTTGAAAAGCGCCCGCAAACTGGCCCGGGCGGTGTTGGCGGAACGGGCCGCCGCGTGTGTCAATTTGGTGCCGGGTGTGGAGTCGCACTACTGGTGGCAGGGCAAGTTGGAGTCTGGTCAGGAAGTGTTGTTGATCGTGAAGTCCGCCGTCCGCAAACTCAAGGCGCTGGAAAAAATCATCGTCGCCAATCATCCGTATGATACCCCGGAAATTCTCGTCCTCCCGCTCGAAAGTGGCGCCGAACGATATGTGGGCTGGCTGCGGGAATCCCTGACGCTGCCGCTTTCTCCTCGGAAGTAAACCGTATGCTCGCACTCCATCATCTCGTGGGTGCCTTGAGTTTGGCGTGGATGTTAAATGCCGTGCTGCCGGTTCAAGCCGCTGAGGCGCTCTCTTGGCGCGCGCAAATTGAGGCCGATTGGTTGATCCAGGATGACAAGCGTTTGGCCGCGCCCGTTTCTGGCAAACCCAAGAGTGCTGTCACGCAAGGCTCCCGAAGCTATCCTTTGGCCCTGGTTCTGGAGCGCGGGTTGCAGTTGGCGCAAAGCCAGCGGCGTTTGGGTGTCAACGTGGAGACGGCGGAACAGGAACTGCGGGACATTGCCGCCGCCGTCCAACAACTGCCGACGGATGCCCCGGAGGCGGCGCGGCGCGAGCTGTATTTACGCGCACATTGGGTGGTGCGCAAATTGGCGCTGGGTAATCCGCTGTTGGATTTCGACACCTTGCTCTTCGTCAAACGGGCGCCGGGCACCTTGCCGCACATGTCCGATCAGCATTATGGCTGGTGGTCGCGCCCGGGCGGCGGCATTTACCTGTTGAAAAAGTTCAAGACCGGCCAGCCGGAGCTGCGCTGCCTCACTTCGGATATGCCGCCGGGCAGTTTTATCGGGCCGGACCTTTCGTATGATGGTAAAAAGGTCCTGTTCGCCTATTGCAAATATTATCCCGCCACGGCGGCTGGCGAAAAGACGGACAAATCCAAACTGCCGGAGGACGGTTTCTACAAAATCTTCGAGATGAACGTGAATGGCGGCAAGCGCCGCCAGTTGACGTTTGGCCGTTATGACGATTTCGATCCGCGCTACCTGCCCAATGGCGAGATCGTGTTTCTCTCCACCCGCAAAAGCACGGCGATTCAATGCACCGCGCTGTTTTCCGATTCCTCCCGCACTGAACTCCTGCCGGATAGTTACGTGCGTTGCGGCGGGGATAACATTCGGCCGTGCGCCGTCTTTACGCTGCACGGCATGGATGCGCAGGGGCGGAACGTGCGGCCGCTCTCGGCCTTCGAGAACTTTGAATGGACTCCTTCCGTGATGAGCGACGGTCGCATTGTCTATGCGCGCTGGGATTACATTGACCGCTTCAACGGGCATTTCGAGAGCTTGTGGTCGGCGAATCCGGATGGCACCAACCCGCAACTCGTCTATGGTAATTACACCGTCAAACCGCAGGCCGTGTTCGAGGCCCGCTCCATTCCCCATTCCTCCAAGCTGGTCTTCACCGCCTGCGCCCATCACTCGATCACTGGCGGTTCGCTTTGCCTGCTGGACCGCACCCGGGGCACGGAAGAGGAAACGCCGCTGGTGCGTCTGACCCCGGAAGTGGTGTTCCCGGAAACGGAAGGCTGGAACGACCATTACTACGCCAACCCCTGGCCGCTGTCCGAGGAATATTTCCTGTGCGGTTGGGCCACGCACCGCCTGCCGCCGCACGCCGGCAGCAAAGCGGTGATGGACGCACGCAACCCGGTCAACGCAATGGGGGTGTACCTGTACGATGCCTTTGGCAATCTGGAATTGCTGCATCGCGATCCCGAAATTTCCAGCATGTATCCCCTCCCGGTCAAGCCGCGCCCCAGACCGGTTACGGTGCCGTCCAGCGTCGCGTGGCAAGGCGCGCAGGAAGGCGCGTTTTTCCTGCAAGACGTGTATCGCGGACTGGACGGTGTGCCGCGCGGCGTCATCAAGCAACTCCGGCTGGTTGGCGTCGTGCCCAAGGTGCAACCGCACATGAACCGGCCCCAGTTGAGCGTCTCGGCGGAAGACCCGGGCAAATTCATCCTGGGCACGGTTCCCGTGGAAACGGATGGTTCCGCCTATTTTCGCGCGCCCTCGGGTGTGCCCCTGTTCTTCCAAGCCTTGGATGCCGACGGTCTCGTTCTGCAAACCATGCGCACCCTGACGTATGTGATGCCGGGCCAGACGCTGTCCTGCATCGGCTGCCATGAACATCGCGATGCCGCGCCGCTGACCTCGCCGACCGCCGCCTGGACCCATGCGCCGTCGCGCATCAAACCCGGTCCGTCGGGAACCTGGCCGCTGCGGTTTGATCAATTGGTGCAGCCGGTGCTGGATTGCCAATGCGTGACCTGCCACCAACCGGGCAGCCAGGATGCCGCCGCCGCCCGGCTCGACCTCACGCCCGTCAAAGCCTACACCTCGTTGCTGGCCTTTGGCGGCGGTGACCTCAAGCAGCAGGCCTTCGAGCGCGACCGCTCCATCGTGGGGCGGGGCACCTGTGCCAACAGCAAACTCTGGAAATTGCTGACGCAAGACGCGGGGCATTACCAGGTGCGTCTCGACGCGGACGCCCGTCAGCGCCTGGCCACCTGGATGGACACGTACGCCCACCGGGTGGGCCACTTCAGCGACCAGCAGGAGCGCGACCTGGCCGCCCTGCGCGAAGCCTGGAGCCACGATCTGCTGGAAAAGTAACCGGCCTTTTGATTCCTATTTTTTGCCAGCTCCTCTTTTTGCCATGTCCGGTCTCCCGTGTATGGTCTTATATCTGTATCCATCGGTGTTTATCTGTGGTTTATTCCCCGGTTTGTTTACCACGGATTACTCGGATGGCACGGATGAAAACCAGCCCATTTCGGATTGCGGAATGCGTAACCCTCGAATTCGGAATGCGGAATGGCCGGGGTAAATCATGGCCGTGCGGCGGTTTGGAGTCGCAGCAGTTTCCACCTGCAGCAGACTCCTGACTCCAAACTTCTATTTTCTTCGGTTCTATTTTTCTGGTGCAGCCTTCGATCTTTGACAGGCCAGCGGGTGCAAGTCCC
>JBAXGN010000179.1 GCA_037139415.1 Verrucomicrobiota bacterium
ACTGTTTGCGGCCAAGCGTCTCAGGTGTACCCTGATACATGCCCTGGCCGGGAGCACGGCAAAACAGAATGTATTGAGTCGTTGGGCGGTTCTCAGATCCCGCAGAGTGGAGATCCGCGGCAGGCGCCGCCAAGGCAAGGCCAACGATCTGACCCCAGAGGGCGAAATTCAAAAAAACTGATAGGAATTTGCTTTTTGGCACATTTGATGCGTTCACTTGTCGCGTTGCGGTAAGGGAGCATTGGTTTTGGCCCGTCGACGTTTTCGTTCATGTTTTGTATTCATATGCGGAGCATAACCCCAGCGCCGATTGCGAAGCAAACCAAAAATCAGCCCAAAATCAGGCTTGGGGCAGGGCCAACCGAGCCGACGTCGGGCAGCAGGCGGCGCGGTCGTTCCCCCACCTTTTAGCGGTGGGCGTAGTGGGCGGTTTGAAGTTGCTGGGACGGGCCTCAGTCCGTGAGGGCGTTTTCGTAATCAGGGGCCGGATCCACGTCGCCAAAGGGTTCGTAGGTCCAGCCCCCCTCGGCCGGGCCAGGCGGAGGCCGGGCGGCCGAGGCGTCGGGCCCCGCCCAGACGCCCAGATGGCGAAGGATCTTCTCGGTGATCCGGGGATCGTCAATCACAGAAATAATGCGCATGACTGACTGACAGACGGGACAGCGCAGCGGGTCGGCGTGCCACACTTTGAGAATCAGGTCCCGCCATTTTTTCGCGGGGAGGCGCACCGGAGGAGGCGGGGTGCGGAGGGCAGCGGTCGGCTGATATAGGGGATCCAACCGGCGGTGGCGCTGGCCGCGCATCTTGTTGCTGTACCAGCCGAAGTAGCGGACATTCTGGGCGCCGCGGTCGGGGATGTGCTGGGTGATGGCGGCCAGGAAGTCCGGGGCGGTGAACACCTCGAAGTTCCGGTTGATCTTGGGGTTCATCCGCGAGCGGTAAATGACGGTGTCGGCGGGCCATTCCATGGTCATCTTGTCGACGGAGAAGGAGTTGCGCAGGAGGTACTGGGCCAGCTTCTCCAGTTCGGCCCGGTTCTCGGCGGGGACGGGGTCCCCGGCATGGACGTTGAAGCCGGTGTGTTTCCAGGAGCGCAGGTTCTGGGCCCGCGCGGGCGGCAGGAGTTGCTGCGCGACGAGGAAGGCGAGGATGCGGGCCTGGAACAGTTCCTCCAGCGGCCTGGTCGGGAACGGGGGCAGCGGATGGAACTGCCCGTCGCGGTCAAAGAGGCCATCGGCCGCGAGGATATGCAGGTGGGGGTGGAAATCGAGGTACTCGCCGAAGGTGTGGATCGTCATCACGAAGGCCGGGAGGCCGGCCGGCAGGTCCAGGGCGGTGCGCAGGAAATCCCGGAGGCATTCCTGGCCCAGGGTGCAGAGGTTCCTCAGGAGGTGGCGGTGATGCTGGAAGTAGGGTCGGAGCATCCGGGGCAGGGCCAGGACGTAGTGGCGGTGGGGCACGGGGGCGAGCACCTCGTCCACGATGAATGCGCCCGTGGCCTGGACCTTCTTCTGGTGGCAGGAGGGGCAGAACTTGCTGGTCTTGCAGGAGAAGGCCAGGAGGTATTCGTGCTGGCATTTATCGCAGCGAACGCGGGCGAAGCCGCGTTCGAGGTTGCCGCAATCGAGAAATTTGTGGACCACCTCCTCAACGATCGGGCGCAACGGGCCCTGGCGGGGTTGGTAATGCTCGGGATAGCGGTCCAGAAATTCGTCGAAGTGGCGGCTGGCGCACTGCCACAAGGGCGACTTTTTCGGATTTTTGGCACGGTACAGTTGCATAATCGTGCCCGCCATTGTAAAAGAGAGGTGTGCCATCTAACGGCACACCGGAAAGAAAAAGAAAAAAGATTTTTAGCCGCGAAAAGACGCAAAAGACGCAAAAGGATCTGGCCATGAAAGCCGTGACGCGCCCGCAGTACCACCGAATTCGCCGGATGCTGGAATTGATCCGGGAAGGCACCCGATCCGGGCAGTTGCCCAACCGGGGTGATTTCTGCCGGGAATTGGAGATCTCTGCGCGCACGGCCGCCCGCGACCTGGATTTTCTGCGGGATGAACTGCGGGCGCCGGTGGCCTACGAGGCGGCGGGCAACGGGTACCGGCTCACGGCGCTTACCTTTGCGCTGCCGCCGGTGCAGTTGACGCGGCAGGAGGTGTTCAGTTTCTCCGTCGCGCGCAAGCTGTTGGAGCGGTTTGAGGGGACCCCCCTGGAGCTGGATATGCGCTCGGTGCTGGGCAAGATTGCGGAGTCGCTGGAGGGGACGATCTCGCTGGATGTGGAGGGGGTGACGGAGCAGTTCACGGTGTTGTCGGAGGACCATGCGCGCGTGGACAGCGCCGTGTGGCAGCAGGCCGCCCGCGCCATTAACCACCAGGAGCGGCTGCAGATGGAATACCGGCGGTTTGACGGGGTGACGGGGAGCTATACGCTGGAGCCGTACCACCTGGTGGCGTACCACGGGAACTGGTACCTGGTGGCCAGGAATGCCGCGGCCAACAAGCTGGAGACCTTTGCGTTGTCGCGGTGTCTGGCCCTCCGGGGGGCGGGGGAGTATTTTGTGCGGCCGAAGGATTTTGACGCGAAGGTTTTTTTGAAAACTGGCTTTGGCATCACGCAGGCCGAGCAGCCGTGGCAGGTCCGGCTGCTGTTTTCGCGGCAGGTGGCCACGTACATCCGGGAACGCCAGTGGCACGCCAGCCAGCGGATGATCGAACGGCGGGATGGCCGCCTGGAACTGCGCCTGGAAACGTCCGGGCGCAAGGAGTTGACGCGGTGGATTCTGTCCTGGATGCCGGAGGTCAAGGTGCTGGCTCCACGCGAACTTAAGGCGCGAGTTAAAGCGAGACTGAAGGCGGGAATAAAGCGCCAAGGTTAGGTGATCGGGACAGTACTCCGGGAGACGGTCCCCCCCTGAAAATCTCGGCGGCTCAGTGGAGGCACAACAAACTGCTGTTCGATTTTCTGCTCAAACACCTGAAGGTCGATTTAGATTTAGGGGGGCATTCATAGGATTTCCTGTTTTCATGAGGGGTGATTCAATTCGGCCGATGGCTATCTTCTGTAAAATCACCATTCAAGACTTGGCTAAAAAGGAAAATGAATTTATATTTGACAGCAGTAGAAAAAGATATATAACTAACATTACCAACTTACTTATGAATACGGTGGTGACGGACAAAAAACGAACGCATAATGAAGAGATAAAAGAAGCGATTCCCACGCTGGCGGGGACGATCGCGGCCACGTTGCAGGATGCTAATGCGGATCGTTTCTCCTCCGATGATGAGCAGTTCATTAAATTTCACGGTTTATACCAAGAGGATGATCGGGATAAACGGAAGACCGGCAAGCAATATATCTTCATGGTGCGCGGGCGTTTGCCCGGCGGCATCGTGGAACCACAGCAGTACCTGGTATTTGACGATCTGGCCTCGCAATACGCCAATAACACGCTACGGATCACCTCCCGGCAAGGCTTTCAATTTCATGGGGTGGTGAAGAGTGGCTTGGGCGCGTTGATCAAGCGCATTAACGAGGCGCTGATGACCACGCTGGCGGCTTGCGGCGATGTGAACCGGAATGTCATGGCTCCGGCTACTCCGTCCCGCGATGCCATTGCAGAGGCGGTATCTGCCGATGCACGACGGGTTTCGGACGCGTTGCTGCCCCTCACCAAGGCGTATCACGCCATTTGGGTGGATGGGGTGCAATTGGATTTGGCTGCGCCGGAACACAAAGAGTTTGTGGACCCGCTCTACGGGAAGACGTACCTGCCGCGCAAATTCAAGATCGCTTTTGCCATTCCGCCACTGAACGACGTGGACGTGTTTTCAAACTGCCTGGGCTTCATCGCCATTGTGGAGAATGGGAAGTTGGTGGGTTACAACCTGGCGGCGGGTGGAGGGCAGGGGACTTCGCACGGCAACAAGGAAACCTATCCGCGTCTGGCGGATGTGGTGGGCTTCGTAACGCCGGATCAGGTGGATGCTGCTGCCAAGGCGGTGTTGACGGTGCATCGTGATTTTGGGGACCGCACCAACCGCAAGCACGCGCGACTGAAATACGTGTTACAGGAAAAAGGGGTGGCGTGGTTCCGCGAGGAGTTGGAGCGGCGTTTGGGTTATAAGTTGGGGACGGCGCGCGCGTTTCAATTCACCAAACAAGGCGATGCTTTGGGCTGGCACACGCAAGCCGACGGCAAGTTATTTCTCGGGGTATTGGTTGAAACCGGTCGTATCCGCGACCGTGAGGGCTTTCGCCTTAAGACCGCGTTGCGCGAGATTGTTTCACGCTTTCAGACGCAGGTACGGTTGACGCCCGCGCACAATCTGATTCTGGCCAATATCAATTCGTCGCATCGCGAGGGGATTGACCAAGTGCTCGCTATGCATGGTATTCCGGCGGCGAACCAGGTTGCGACGGTGCGGCGCAGTTCCATGGCCTGCGTGGCGCTGCCAACCTGCGGCATGGCGCTGGCGGAAAGCGAACGCTATCTGCCCACACTGCTCACGCAATTGGAACAACTGCTGGCGGAGTTGGGGCTGGCGGAGGAAGAAATCACCATTCGCATGACCGGCTGCTCGAATGGTTGCGTGCGCCCGCACACGGCGGAGATTGCGTTGGTGGGCAAGGCTCCCAACAAGTACAACCTCATGCTGGGTGGCAATGCCAGCAATACGCGTTTGAATCGGCTGTATCGCGAATCGGTGCGGGATACCGATCTGGTCACGGAACTGCGTCCATTATTAACCCGGTTCAAACAGGAACGCCAGCTGGCGGAACGTTTTGGCGATTGGGCGGCCCGAGTACTTTGGACATCGTTGCCAACGAATTAATATGTTTTCCGCAGACGACATTCAGGTGCTTAACCAACGGTTCGATCAGGAACCGACGGAAAAGGTACTGGCGTGGGCTTGGGAGACGTATGGAACCCGGGCGGCAATTGGCACGAGTTTCCAGGGAGCCGGGCTGGTCATGCTGCACTTGGCGCGGGAACGCGGCTATAAATTCCCTGTATTCACCCTGGATACCGGGCTGTTATTTCCGGAAACCCTGGCGTTGAAGAAACGCCTCGAAGATTTTTTTGGTTTGACCATCGAGTCCTTGAAGCCCGATCTGACCGTGGAGCAGCAAGCGGCGGCGCACGGGCCGGACCTGTGGAAACGGGAACCGGACTTGTGCTGCACGATCCGCAAAGTGCTGCCGCTGCGCGATAAACTGGCCACGCTGGACGGTTGGATTACCGGGCTGCGCCGTCAACAATCCGCTACGCGCACCAGCATTGGTATTATCGAAGTCTATGCGGCGGACGAAAGCACCGGGCGCGAAATAGTGAAGCTCAACCCCATGGCCAACTGGGGACGCGATCAGGTCTGGGATTATTTACACCAACATCAGATACCGTATAACCCGCTGCATGATCAGGGATACCGCTCCATTGGTTGTGTGCCGTGTACGGCCAAAACCAGCGGGGACAACGAGCGTGCAGGGCGCTGGACAGGCTTTAATAAAACCGAATGCGGCATTCATACGTTCATGACCAAAAAGTCCTCGTGATTGCTGCGAGGCATATCCTTTAACAACGCAGTATTTACCATTAACGAACCATGGATTACTTAAGCAAACTGGAAAATCAGAGCATCTACATCATGCGCGAGGCGTTCAACAAGTTTGAGAATCTCGCCATGCTGTGGAGCATCGGCAAGGATTCCACCGTCCTCCTGTGGCTGGCGCGCAAGGCATTTTTCGGCCATGTGCCGTTCCCCCTGGTGCATGTGGACACCACCTATAAGATCGCGTCCATGATCGAGTACCGAGACCGCTTGGTGCGCGATTGGAAACTGGAACTGGTGGTGGGCGGAAACCAGCCGGTGCTGGCGGCCGGGCAGACCTTTCCCAACGGCCGGGCCACCCGTGTCGAATGCTGTGGTACGCTAAAGAAAGACGCGCTGAAACAGGTGCTGGAAAAGCACGGGTACACGGGCGTGATTGTTGGCGTGCGTCGCGACGAGGAGCCGACCCGCGCCAAAGAGCGGTATTTCAGCCCGCGCGATAAGAATATGGAATGGAATGTCGAGGATCAGCCCCCGGAGCTGTGGGACCAGTTCAAGACGGACTTCGACAAAGGCGCGCACATCCGCATTCATCCGCTCCTGCACTGGACGGAGCTGAACGTATGGGAATACATCGAACGTGAAAATATTCCCATTATTCCGCTGTATTTCTCCAATGAAAAAGGCGAGCGCTACCGCAGTTTGGGCTGTGCGCCCTGCACCGCTGCCATCAAATCCAACGCGCGGACGGTGCGTGAAATCATCGAGGAATTGCGCCACACCAAGACCAGTGAACGTTCCGGGCGCGCCCAGGACAAGGAAAGCGAAGACGCCTTCGAAAAATTGCGCCGCGACGGCTACATGTAAAAAGCGGTCACGGTTAATGGATGTTTATTGATGGATGAGTTTGCGGATACGTTAAAAAATTTATGTCGTTACAGATACCTACCGAACAATTGAAGATCGTGATTGTGGGGCACGTGGACCACGGCAAATCCACCTTTGTGGGCCGGTTGTTTCATGACACCGGTTCACTGCCCGACGGGAAACTCGAACAATTGCAAAAAATTGCTGAGCGTCGCGGGGTGCCGTTTGAGTGGGCCAACCTCATGGACGCCCTGCAATCCGAACGCGATCAAAACATCACGATTGACACGACGCAAATCTGGTTTCAGACCCCCAAGCGGCAATACGTGATCATTGACGCGCCGGGCCACAAGGAATTTCTGAAAAACATGGTCACCGGTGCGGCCAATGCGGAGGCGGCGCTGCTGTTGATTGACGCGCACGAGGGGGTGCAGGAAAACTCGCGCCGGCACGGCTACCTGCTCAACCTGCTGGGCATCCGGCAGATTGCGGTGCTGGTCAACAAAATGGACCTGGTGGATTATTCGCAGGCGCGGTTTGACCAGGTGGAGGCTGAATATCGGGCGTGGCTGAAAACTGTAGGGGTGGAACCCAAGGTTTTCATCCCGATCGCTGCCAAGCACGGGGATAACATCGCTTCGCGCAGCGCGCAAATGCCATGGTGGAACGGCCCCACCGTCCTGGCAACGCTGGACGAATTCAAGGTATCCGATTTGCCGGTGCATCAGCCGCTGCGCTTTCCCATCCAGGACGTCTATCGGTTCGATGAACGCCGCATTCTGGCTGGACGGGTGGAAAGCGGCACGTTGCGCGTGGGTGATCGTTTGATTTTTGCACCGGGCAACAAGAGCAGTGTGGTGAAAACCATTGAGCGCTGGAACGCCGCCTCGCGGGATTCGGCCTCGGCGGGAGAATCCGTGGGGATCACGCTGACGGAACAAATTTTCGTGGAGCGCGGGGCGGTAGGCGCGCTGGAATCCGCAGCGCCTTATGAGTTGACCCGGCTTAAGACGCGCATTTTCTGGCTGGGGCGGAAACCGTTCACCATGGGGCGGCCCTACAAGCTGAAGCTGGCGACCCAGGAACTGGAATGCCAGATTGAAGCAATTGACCGGGTGATTGACGCCTCAACGCTGGAGACCATTCAGCGCGACGAAACGGATCGTTTCGTGGGCCGGTACGAAGTCGGCGAGGTGGTCCTGCGTACCAAGCGTCCGGTGGCTTTTGACGTACATGCAGATTTGGTAGCGACCGGGCGGTTTGTGATTGTGGATGGTTTTGACGTTTCTGGTGGCGGGATCGTGGCGGCGGATAATTATCCACGTCGGACTACCGATGGTAGCCAGAAGAGCGAGAACCTGTATTGGAGCACCGGCAAGGTGACAGCGGAACATCGCGCGCGCCGCAATGGCCATGGCGGCGTGGTGATCTGGCTGACGGGGCTTTCCGGTTCAGGGAAATCCACCATTGCCATGGAGTTGGAGCGGGAATTATTCAACCTCGGCAAGCAGACCTATGTGTTGGATGGAGACAATGTGCGGCACGGGCTGTGCTCGGACCTCGCGTTTTCGCCGCGCGACCGCAAGGAGAATATCCGCCGGGTGGGTGAATTGTCCAAGCTGTTCACGGATGCCGGGGTGATTTGCATCACGGCGTTTATCTCACCGTACCGGGAGGATCGCGCGTTTGTGCGTCAAATGCTAAATGCAGGTCAGTTTATTGAAGTGTTTGTGGATGCGCCGCTGGCCGTCTGCGAACAGCGGGACACCAAGGGGCTTTATGTCAAGGCGCGCGCGAATGAGATCAAGGAGTTCACTGGAATTTCCGCGCCCTACGAGCCGCCAACCAACGCGGAAATCGTTCTGCCCACGGATCAAATGAGCGTGGCGGACTGCGTGGGCCGCATTGTGGAACGGCTGCACCTGCGAGACAACGAGACCGTGATCACGATCTAACCGTTTTTCGCAAAGAGCGCTTGGGCGAATTCTTTGGCCACGAATGGCTGAAGATCTTCGGGCTGTTCACCAACACCGATGAATTTCACCGGCAACCCTAATTCCTTCTGGATGCCGATGACCGCGCCGCCTTTGCTGGTGCCATCGAGTTTCGTCACCACCAGACCGGTCAGCGGCACCGCCCGGTGAAACTCGCGCGCCTGGCTCATCGCGTTCATGCCAGTGGAGCCGTCCAACACCAGCAATACCTCATGGGGTGCGCCGGGCAGCTTACGGCTGATGACCCGGTGGACTTTCTGCAACTCCTGCATCAGGTTTTGTTTCGTATGCTGGCGACCCGCCGTGTCCACAAAAAGATACGTGGCTTGCCGCGCGATGGCAGCGGTGATGGCATCGTGGGCCACCGATGCCGGATCTGATCCATGGGCACCGGCGACGACTGGAACATTCAGACGCTGTCCCCAAAGCTTGATTTGCTCTATCGCGGCGGCGCGAAAGGTATCGCAGGCGGCGAGCATTGAAGTCTGGCCCCGCTGTTGCACCAACCAGGCCAGTTTGGCGGAGGTGGTCGTCTTACCAGTGCCGTTCACGCCCACCAGGGAGACCACCGTCAAGCCGGACGCCGCATGTTTCAACGTGGCATCCACTCCCACCAAACTGTTCTCCACTTCCCGTTCGGCGATCGCAATAACGTCCAATCCCGCGCTGCCTTGGGTTTCGTAGGCCTTTTTCACCGCAGCCAGGATTTGCGTGGTCATGGCCACTCCCAAATCGGCGGCGAGCAGGGCGTGTTCCAGTTCTTCCAGTGTTTCCTCCGTCAGTTTGGGCGAACCGGTGACGATGCGCTTGATTTCATGAACCAGTTTGGTCTGGGTCTTTTTCAGGCCTTCCTTGATGCGATCAAAAAATCCCATGGAATGAACAGTTATTGAATATTGGTTGGCGGTTGCGGGGAATTACCTTGCCCAGCGGAACCGTTATTGCCAGCGGGGCATCCGGCTTTTCGAGCAGCGGCTTCTTTGAGATGGTTCACATAAACCATCGGCAGCTTGATGGTGCCGATGAGCGGTGTGCCTTTGCTGTTGCCGTGGCAATCCGATCCACCTGTGACCAATAACCCGTGTTTTTCTGCGATCAGCAGGTAGTGCTCGCTCATCTTCGTCGAATGTTTGGTGTGAAAACATTCGATCCCATCCATCCCGGATGCGACCAATTCCGGGATGATTTCATCCACGTGATTCAAGCCGGGATGCGCCATCACCGCCAGCCCGCCGCTCTGGTGAATGAGGCCGATGGCATCCGCCGCCGAAATTCGGAATTTGGGTACCCAAGCGGGGCGGTGTTTTTTCAGGAAGCGCTCAAACGCCTCGTCCATGCTGCGGCAAAAACCACCTTGTACCAGCGCCCGTCCCACATGCGGACGTCCCGGTGCCTTGCAACTGGCGATGCGGAAAACCGCCTCGGCTTCAAGCGGAATTCCCAGCTTGTTTAGTCGCGTCACCATCTCGCGGATGCGGTTTTGGCGAACCTCTTGGAATTTTCGCAACTCGCCCAGCAGGCGGGGTTGGTGAATATCCATGAAATAGCCCAGCAGATGAATTTCGTGCTGGTTGAACTCCGAGGTCAATTCTGAACCAGGAATGAATTCCAGCCCATGTTGCTGGCAGGCGGTCGCCATACGCTCGCACCCTTCCACGGTATCATGGTCGGTCAGGGCGAGCGTGGTCAGGCCTTTTTCCTTTCCGCGGGCAACCACTTCTTCCGGGGAAAAAGTGCCATCAGAAAAGAAAGTGTGCAGATGCAGATCAGCGTACATGGGGAGGGCGGAACTCATGATATCGGGCAGCGGATGGGGAGGCTTAGGACTTAATATCGCGGGCGGGACGCATCAATTCGCCTTTTACCTTGTCGAGAATGCCGTTGACGAATTTGCCGCTGTCGTGGGTGGAAAACTTTTTGGCGATGTCCACGGCCTCATTGATGCTGACCACCGGCGGTATGTCCTGCCGGTGTAACATCTCATAAATGGCCAGGCGCATGATATTGCGGTCCACAGTGGCAATCCGGTGGATTTCCCAGTTTTTCGCGTGCTTGACAATCAAGGCGTCGCATTCGTCGCGATGCTCCAGCGCGCCGCGGATCAGTGGTTCGGAAAATAACCGGGTGGCGGTCTCATCGGTGGTGGGTGGTGGCAGTTCCACTTTTTCACCCCAAGTGGCGTTGCCTTTTTCGTTTTCCAATGCCGCTGCCCGCTGTGAGTTCCAAAATAACTCCAGCGCTTCGTCTAATTTTTCCGGCGGATTCAGGTCGTACTGAAATAAAAACTGCACAGCCTTCTCCCGCGCTTCACGTCTCGTTCCCATAGGGGTGAGTATGCCACAGCTTTGAAAAACAAAGAAGGGAAAAGATAGGACGGCTGCAAAATTCGCTGTTTTGCATAAACAATGCTGTGAAGTATGGCTAATCGTCTATATTACTCGCAACACGGAATAGGTGCGCTTGCCCTTGCGCAGGAGCAAGTATTTGCCGAACAAGGCATCGTTCAGGCTTACTAGCCGCTGGGCATTGCCTTCCCGCACGTTGTTGACATAAATGCCGCCGCCCTCGAGGTCACGCCGCGCATCGCCCTTGGATTTGCACAGGCCGGACAGGATCAACAATTCGATCAGCGAGGTGCCAGTACCTTCCAGTTTCGCCTTTTCCACATCTTTGGTGGGAGCTTCTCCGACGATGTCCTGGAACGTGGCTTCAGAAACTCCATCCAGGCCGCCGCCGAACAGGATTTCACTCGCGCGAATAGCCTCGGTGGTGGCGGCTTCGCCATGAATCAGATCGGTCACCGCTTTGGCGAGCGCCTTGTGGGCTGCGCGTGCGCCCGGGTTCTCCTGGTGCTGTTTTTCCAGCGTTTCGATTTCTTCTCGGGTCAGGAAGGTGAAATATTTCAGGTAACGGATCACGTCGCGGTCATCCGCACGGATCCAGAATTGGTAAAACCGGTACACGCTGGTGCGCCGCGCATCCATCCAGACCGCACCCGCCACGGTTTTTCCGAACTTCGAACCATCCGCGTTGGTGATCAGGGGCAGGGTGAGGCCAAAGACGGGCGCGCCGAGCTTTTTCCGGGTCAGATCAATGCCGGCGGTGATGTTGCCCCATTGATCGCTGCCGCCGATTTGCAGTTCGCACTGATGTTCCTTGCGCAGATAATAAAAATCAAACGCCTGCAACAGCATGTAGCTGAATTCGGTGTAGCTGATGCCGTGGTCCCGGTCTTCCATGCGCGCCCGCACGCTTTCTTTGGAGACCATGACATTGACGGAAAAGAATTTGCCGATTTCCCGCAAAAAATCGAGATAGGAAATCGGAGCCGTCCACGAGGCATTATCCAGCAGACGCGCGGGATTAACGGTATTTTCAAAATCCAGCAAACGCGCCAGTTGCTTTTTGACGGAGGCAATGTTCGTGTCGAGGATTTCCTTGGTCAGCAGCGTGCGTTCCTGGGTTTTGCCGCTGGGATCGCCAATGGAGCCGGTGGCCCCGCCAGCCAGGGCGATCGGGTGGTGTCCTGCCAGTTGAAAGCGCCGCAGCGCCAGCAGGGGCACCAGGTTCCCCACGTGTAAACTGTCCGCCGTCGGGTCAAACCCGCAGTACAACGTGATCGGCCCCGTCGCTAACCGTTTGGTCAACTCGGGTGTATCCGTGCAATCCGCCAACAAACCGCGCCATTGCAGCTCTTCATGTATATTCATGGCGGCAGATTTATTGCGGGGATTTTGCGGAAATACAATAAAATAAGGGCGAGCCAGACCCTGCTCGCAAAGAAAGCGGGGCTTTTCAAACCAAGATAACCAGGCATCCGTCCCGTGTCCCTAACGGAAAGGGATCAATATCGCTTGCGCTGGATTCAGGGTTTGGCGGATTCGGGAATCGGGAGATGGCGTGCTTGCAAGTTGCGAAAGCAAACTTCTGTGCCGGTGTGCCGCAATACCAGGTATCCGCCGCGAAGTATCATTTTTTCCACATTCAGGCTGTTGCCAAGCTTTTCCAAAGGCTCCTTCACCTTGGGATCATTCAACTCGAATTCAAGCACCTTCTGATTATTGAGCCAATGTTCGACGTGGTTGGTCAGCACTAGAATGCGGGTTTCATTCCATTCACCGACCGGTTTTGCGGGCACATTGGTTGGGGCCAGCCAGCCACGCAAGGCGGCGGTCTGTTTTTCCGGTGGCACCGCTTCCCCCTTGGGGCGATTGGCATCCTGAATGACATATTCCAACCCTTCGGGCCGGTGCTTCGCTGGTTCGGGCAGCAGATAAAGAATGCCGCTGGAAGCGCCGGGGGCCAGCCGCCATTCCACCGCAAATTCAAAGTTGGTGAAGCGCTCGCGCGATACCAGATCCACCGGTTCCACCCCCGGCACGGTTTTGATCATGCCCGCCTGGATGGTCCATTTTTGCGCCGGAAAATGCGGCATCCGCACGCCGCGCCAATGGATTGGAAACTTGCCATCGAAGAGGGGTTTCCACTCCGGTTCATCCGCCGCGACGATGGACAGCGTGGTCATCACCCAGACCGCCAGCCACCCAATTTGTTTTGCGTAACAACCATTCATAACCAATGCAATCTATCGGTTTGCTCAAGCCGGCAGCGGTTCGCTGGAAAGCACCACCTTCATCGCCACGCTGTGCCCGGGCGCCAAGGTCAACTTGTTGCGGTCCACATTGCCGGATTCCACGCAGATCATTTCCCGGTACTCGTCATCCCCAAAATCAGGCATCTGGCGCGCTTTGGCAATCCAGGGGTTCCAGACCACGGTGGAACGTGAGCCGCTTGTTTCCACCCGGATGATCCGGCGCAACTTGGCATCTTGAATCAACGCCGGGCCGTGGGTGTCGAGATAGATGCGATCCACTTCGGCGGCCACTTGGATGGTCTCGGCGGTTTCCGTCTTGGTGGCAAAATTCTCGACCTTATCGAGGTACGTCAACCCTTTCAACCCACTCACGCTGACCGCTGAAATGTCACCGACTTGGAAATAGGTGTGCAGGCAAGTATCAAAGGTGAAAGGCTCGTTGGGCGTGGGGTTGGTAATGATCAGTTCCAGCTCGAGTTTGTCGGTTACCGTGACGACGTAATGGGCGTTGCAGGGCGGGAAGGTGGCTGATTCATCCACCTCCGGCAGGCTAAACCGCAGCGTAACGCCACCTTCCGGCAAGGCCGTGGCTTCATGCAATTCCCAGGATGCCAGGCGGGCAAAGCCATGCATGGGCATGCCTTCGCGCGGGCCGAACCATGGGAAGATGACGGGCACACCGCCCCGGATGGGTTGCCCGGCCACAAACCGGCTGCACTGGCTCATGAAGAGCAATGGCGGTTCACCCTTCTTTTGAAAGCTGGTGACGTGCGCGCCGTGCAGATAGATTTCCGCAGTGCTCCAGGCCGTGGTGATCTCCAATTTGGGCAATTCGCCATTGCCCTCCTGGAACGTCACCCTTCCGGGAATCTCGAATTGCTTCAGTTTTGCTGGGACATCACCGGTACTCATGGATGTACGATAAACCAATCGCCCTCAAAAGGGGAGACAAATTTGCCACAAAAATGTTTTCCCGACCATCCGTTAGCGGGGCAGGGCGGTGGTGATCTCTTTCAGGGTTACGCCCAAGGCGGCTTGGGCGATCACGTCCAACTCATTTTCGGGGCCGGTCAAATGAATCGTACGATGCACATGCTCCAGGCTTTTGCCGGCGGCCAGGGCGGCGGCGGGGGAGGAGGATTCCAGTTCGTAGAACGGACCCAGCGGCTTGCCGCCGGGAGTCACGGGGCCGTCGTTGTAGCTGTTGGCCACGTCGCCGGCGTAGGGATGTTCCTGGAGTTTCCATTGGGAATTCACATAATCTGTCACGCCATCGTTGAAGGTGAACTGCGCGATCGTCAGCACCTTGTTGGCGGCATCATAACTGCCGAGGACCGGCTTGCAGCGTTTGGGGCTGATGCCGATTTTTCCCCGGCACTTGCCGTCGCCGCTGAAGAACAGCACGCTGTCCCTGACCACCAACCGCTCCGGCGGCACCTGGCCGAAGTAATCCGCCGTCACGGCCTTGCCCAGTTCCGCTTCGGTCCCGGCTTTGATGGGGACGACGATGGTGGTGGCGGGCGAGGGATTCAACATGCCCAGAATCCAGATGGAGAGCAGGCCGGTTTCCTTCTTCCAAGTGTTCTTGCCCACGTTGGTGATTTTGTTGGCCGATTCAAACGCCACCAACTGGACGTGTTCCGCCGCCGGGACACCCAGCTTTTTCCACGTGTCTTTGGCGGAGAGCAGGCGCACCTCGCGATCCACCTTCACCTCGAATGCCGTGCCGGAGTAATTATTCAGCGTGAACTGATGGCGGAAGCTGGCTTTATCCTTGGCGGCCTTGACGACTTTGAAGGGCTCCGTGTCAATCGGGGCGGGGGTGAACCAATGCTCGAAATCGAACGCCACGCCCTTGGCGAAATAGATGGAGAACTGGCCGCCTTCGGGCCCCAGCCAGAAGCGGTCCTCGCCGCCGAAGACGTTGATGTGCGGTTGCACCTTTTGGGTGGCGATCAGCTCGCGGTTGATCCAGCCGAAGCTCAGCCCGGCATCCCCGGTGGCCGTGCTGGACATCACGCGCCCCTGCCAGGCGGGCACGATGGCGACTTTGGAATTGCCGGACTTATCCGCCAGCACCACCACGTCGGTATGCTTTTGCAGGAAGGCGAGGTCTTCGCCGAAGTTGGCGGCGCTGGCGTTGGCGGCTGCGCCCAGTAATAGGCTGGAAGCGATTTTTTTCATAAGTTTCACCCAACGATGGCTACGCGTTTGATTCTCCAAACGGTTGGCGGTGTCGTTCATCATGTTTTAATTGCTTTTGTTAGCGGGCAGCATACCGGCCCCGCCGGCAAAAGGCAAAAGGAATCTCGAACGAAGGGCTTGCCATCGGGGGCAATGCCTTTTATAATGTCATCATGAAAACATTGAGCGTAACCGAGGGGCGGCGCCAGTTGGGGCAATGGTGCAAACGGGCCATTGCCGGTGAGGATATCGCTTTCACGATGGACGGCGTTTTAGTGGCGCTTCGTCCGGTTCGTGTCTATAGCGAGGATTATGCCCTGGCGGAATATGATGTCAGCCCGGAGCAGGCGGATCGGGCGGTTGCTTTTATCGAAGCCGACATCAAGAAGGCGCGCAAAGCCGGCAAACTGCATAAATTTACCGGCAAGCTTCCCCGTGATTGAGATCGAATATCATGATCGCTTTCTAAGAGCGATCAAGCAGCTTCCGCCAGCCATCGCCGCTGGGGCCGAAGCCGCGCTGGGAAAAGTGAAGACCGGTTACGGAGACCCCCATATCCATGCGGGTTTGAAAATAACCAAGCTGCGGAATAACTTGTTTGAATGCCGCATCGGCTTACGATACCGCATCATCCTAATGGCGTTCCCTGGAAGTTTGGTGGCCTATGATATTATGACGCACGATGAATTGAAAAAATTCTTGCGTGCCTTCTAAACCGGTCCGGCCATTCGCGATGCGACACTGCGGATGGGTTTGCCGAAGCAATGTTAGAGGGGAATGACAAGGTCAGCGACGGGAGCCAGCCGCTGGTGACGTTGAATTTGTCCTTGAGCGAATCGGCTGGCTCCCGTTCGCTGGACTATCGGGTTCGGCTCCCTTCTGCAAGTTAAAAAACTCCGGACTGACCACACTAACAGACTTCAAGTAAATAGGGCGCGGAGGACTGGTACTTTCCATGAATTTTCGGAGCTCCACAATTTGCTCGTCAGTGGCTACGTATCCGTTGGCGCCAAACATGCCATCACCTCCCGTATAGGCGAATAGTTTCACGTCCTGAAAACCCGGATGCTCTGCGCGGAACCGGTCCCATTGCTGACCGATAGCGGCAATGTGGTCCTCTACTGCCAGGAGATGCCGTTGCTGCGAATTCAGCATTGGTGCCCCGTAGTAAACGATCAGAAATAACCACGGCGTCACCATTGCGATCACCAGCAACCGTTTCGCTCGGGGTGTAATTTGGTCAGTCATGCGTTTGGTCCGAACAGTCTTCTTGAACGCCCTTTTCGTTCATGGTTTCCGGTGGCCAGTTGGTTTTCATGGTGCCGACCATCCCTAAAAAGGCCCCTCGGGTCAATTTGAAAATCCACCGCCGCGCATCGCGAGGGACGCGCGGCGGCAGTTTGCTGCAACGCCCTTGTCAGGCTGCCTCTCCAATCCAAATCTTGAGAACCTCTGGCTGCTCATCGCGGGTGTGTTCGATGCGCGCATGCCAGCCGACAACAAACCATGTGCTGTCGCTGGAGCGCGGCCAACTGCTGCGCCGCCTTCCATCGTCAATCTCGAACATGTGCTCGCCCTCATAGGGAAGAAAGTAGAGCCGAGTGATGCGGCCCTCCGCAAACGCAGTGCGCCGTGCTTTGCGTTTGGCGTTGTAAACGAGAACCATCTTCATTGCAGCCACTATACCCTCATTTCCCCGCAAGGGAACGTTTTTCCACGGCCACCGCCGCGCGTCCCTCGCGATGCGCGGCAGCAGGTGGTTGTCCAGATGTATTTTCCCAGGCTTAGCCCACGTTGATGGTGACGGGCTTGCTCCATTGGCCGACTTGCTCGTCTTTGTACATATAGACGGCGCGGTAGGTCCACTTGGCGGGGGCGCTGGGGAACGGGGTGGTGTCCAGGAAGTTGGGGGTGCTATCCACCGTCAGCAGGACTTCGCCCTTGTCATCGCCACGGTCCACGACGATTTTGCATTGGTCC
>JBAXGN010000180.1 GCA_037139415.1 Verrucomicrobiota bacterium
TCCTGCGAGACCACGGTTACGGTGGCGACGCCGTTGGCGTTGGGGGCGGTGGTAAAGGTCAGGGTGCCGTTCAAGGCAAGCGCGGGCTGGACACTGAACAGCGTGGTGGCGTCCGCGGTGAGGGTGTAACCCAAGAGGGTTTGGCTGGCTTCATTGGCCCCATAACTGGTCACGGTGGCGAAACTCGGGACAGACACGGAGCCGGCGTCTTCGAGCACCACCAGGTTGTTCGTGGCCAGGGCAATCATCGGCGGATCATTTACCGGCGTGATGGTAATGGTAAAGGTCTGCGGGGCGCTGGTGTCCACGCCACCGTTGGCGGTGCCGCCGTTGTCCTTGGCATAGACGGTCACGGTAGCCACACCGAAGGTGTTGGTGGGCGTGTAGGTGAGGGTACCGCTAGTGTCGATTGCGGGCTGGGCGCTGAAGAGGCTGGGGGTATCATTCGTGACGATGAAAGTCACGGTTTGCGTGGCTTCATCCGGCGGGCCGGGGGAAATATTGGTCACGGCGTTCGGAACGGTTTGCGGCCCGCTGTCCTCGGCGATGGTCAGGCCCAGAACGGCATTAGTCACCAGCGCGAGCCCGAAATTCCCGCCGGCCGCAATGCCAGCCACGGCGGCCTGCGCTCCCAGCGGCACGTTTGTCTGTCCGGAAGCATTATCGCCCCAAGCGACGACCATGCCATTGCTCTTGAGGGCCAGGCTATAATACCCGCTGGCGGCAATGGCCGCCACGCCGCTCAGAGCTGCCGCTGGCACATTCGTCATGCCGGAACTACCGCCATAGGCATTGTCACCCCACGCGACCACGGAACCGTCGCGCTTAAGCGCCAGACTATGCACATCTCCTGCCGCGATGGCCACGACTCCGCTCTGCGCCGAAACCGGAATATTGGCATTGTTTGTGTTACCCCACTCCACCACCGAACCGTTGTTAGTCTTGAGGGCCAAGCTGTGGAATAGGCCCGCCGCAATCGCTCCCACGCCACTCTGCGCCGAAACCGGCACATTCGTCTGGCTGTAATTATTATTGCCCCACGCCAGCACCGAACCGTTGTTCTTGAGCGCCAAGCTGTGGTAGGCACCTGCTGCGATCGCCACCACTCCGCTCTGGGCGGCGACCGGGACGTTTGTCTGGCCCTGGCTATTATCCCCCCACGCCACCACTGAGCCGTTGCTCTTGAGGACCATTCGATAATACCAATCTGCGGCGACCGCAATTACCCCGCTTTGCGCTGCAGGTGGCACGCTCATTTGACCCAAGTTATTATCGCCCCAGGCTACGATGGAGCCATCGTTCTTGAGTGCCAAACAGAGCTCCTGCCCCGCTGCCATGGCACTAATGCCGGTTAATTGTCCGGGGACAAGGGACTGGCCCACGACATTCCAACCCCAGGCCGCCACGGTGCCGTCGCTTTTTAACGCCAGGATCTGCCCACCCCCAACCGATACCGCCATCACGTTCGTCAATCCGGTGGGAACATAGGTTTGCCCATAGGCGTTATCCCCCCAGACGACCACCGTCCCGTTGCTCTGCAAGGCGATGGAGAACGAATTTCCTGCCGCCACCGCCATGACATTGCTCAGGCCAGCAGGAATGTTGGTTTCCCCGTAATAGCTGGCGCCCCAGGCGACCACCGTGCCATCGTTTTTCAATGCCAAGCAATGCCCATTGCCAGCGGCCACCGCGATCACATTGCTCAGGCCAGCAGGAACATTGGTTACCCCAGAGTCGGTGCCACCCCAGGCCACCACCGTGCCGTTATTTTTTAATGCCAAGCTATATTGATTTCGGGCTGCCACCGCGACCACGTTGCTCAGGCCCCCGGGAACATTGGTCTGACCATAGGTGTTGTCGCCCCAGGCCACCACTCTTCCGTTATTTCTCAACGCCAAGCTATAATCCTGGCTTGCCGCCACCGCGACCACGTTGCTCAGCCCGGACGGAACGGTCACCGGCACGTAACCTGAACCATTAAAATACTGGCCCCAGGCCACGACTGTGCCGTCGTTCCTCAAGGCCAGGCTATGACTATAGCCTGCGGCGACCATTGCGACATTGGTCAAGGCGGACGGGACGAGTGACTGGCCATAAGCATTTCCACCCCAGGCCACGACCGCACCGTCGCTCTTCACCGCCAAACTGTGAAGGTTGCCGCCCGCCACCTGGCGGAACGAGTTATTCATGCCGCCAGGCAGAATCTCAGCTCCCCAACCGATCAGGGAACTTAACACATTCGTCGTAAAACAACCTCGGTTCACGAAAAACGAAGGCGGGTCGTTCACCGGGGTGATGCTGATGGTGAAGGTGTTGGTCGCCTTGTCCACCCCGCCGTAGGCCGTGCCGCCGTTGTCCTGCGAGACCACGGTCACCGTGGTGACGCCATTGGCGTTAGGCGCGGGGGTGAAGGTCAGGACGCCGGCCAGACTGATCGCCGGCGGGACACTGAACAGCGCGGGGGCATCGGCCGTAAGCGTGTGGCTCAGAATGGCCTGATTGGTTTCGTTGGTGGCGCCCATACTGATCACGGTGAGAAAACTGCTCACGCTGACCGAACCCGCGTCCTCCAGCACCACGACGTTATTCGAAGCGAAGGCGATCACCGGCGGCGCGTTGGGCGGTGGTATCACGGTGAGCACCGCCACCGCGCTGGTGGCGCTGCCGACCTGGTTCGTCACCACCACCTGGTAATTGCCAGACTGAGCCTGGGTCACATTGGTCAGGGTGAGGGTGGGGTTCGTGGCCCCCGGGAGCGGGGTGGTGCCGTTAAAATACCACTGGTAGGCGAGCGGGAGCGAGCCGTTGGCCTGGGCGGTGAAGACCGCAGTGGTGTAGCTGGGCGCCACCAGGTTCGTGGGCTGCAAGGTGAACACCGGCGGCTGCACCGTGCCGCGAATTTCCAAGCTCCAGTTGTTCAGGAAACTGACTTGGCCGGCGTTCAGATCGGCCACGTAAAGCGTCCAGTCGCCGCGGGCATCGAACCCGTTGAAGGCGCTCAACCAAGCGGTGCGGGGATCGGTGTCCAGCACCAAACTGGCATTGACCGCCCGAGCGTCAGGCTGCCAGGAACCGGTGAGGGAGCCGCCCAGCGGGGTCGAGTTGTCGCCAAATAATTGCTGGCGGTAGAGGTGGACGTCGCCATTGGTACCCTGATCGTCAAAGACCATGGCGAACCCAGCGTCGCCATAGCCCAGGGCGTTGGTGGCCTGTTTGCCCGGACGGTTGAGCAGGACAGCCAACTGGTTATTGTGGACCAGGTAGGCATAGAGGTCGCCGTTCCAGCCGTTGGAAAGGTTCAGAAACACCCGCACATTGGTGATGCTCAGGATGGGGGTATCGACCACAATGGTGCTGGCAAGCCCCAGCAGCGAATTATCCGGCACCGAACTCTGGACGGATTGGGTGATCGTCTGTTGGTAGAGCACGTTGACGGTAAACGAGCAGGTGTTCGAGTTTCCAGAGGCGTCGGTGGCAACGCAATTGACCGTGGTCAAGCCAGGCGGGAAGAGGCTGCCGGAAGGGGGCGTGCTCACCACAGTCGGGGGCAAATGGTCGTCGGTGGCGGGCACGGAGAAATTCACCACGACTCCACCCGGATTGGTGGCCACGGCGGTCAGATTGCCCGGACAGGTGATTACGGGCGGGGTCACATCCAGAACGGTCAGCGTGGCCACCGCACTGGTCACGGCCCCGGCGCTATTGGCCACCACGAAGCAATAGGCACCCTGCTGCGCGTAGGTGATCCCGTTCAGCACCAAGTTGGTACTGGTGGCTCCGGCCAGGGGCGAACCGTTGAACAGCCACTGGTAGGTCAAGGGCGCCGAACCGCTGGCGACCGCACTCAAGGAGGTGTTGGCTCCGGCCACCAGAGTCTGGTTCGTCGGGGAAGTGAGCACGGCGGGGGGCAGGACGAAATTGCCCCGGCGCTGGGCGTCGTGATTCAGCATGGGCCAGGGTGAGGTGGCTGCGCCGCCGACGCTTGCGCTGGCCAGGCAATAAACATTCCCATCGGTCGAACTGACATACAGTTTTCCATCCGGCGCGATCACGGATGAGCCCACGGCCCCACCGACTGCCTTGCTCCAACTGACCAGACCATTCGCGCTGTTCACGGCGTAGATCAAGGCATTGTCCGTGTTCACGTACACGTTGCCATCCGTGCCCGCGAAGGGACCGCCTTGCACCGTGCCGCTCAGGGAGGCGACCAGGCGTGCGGCGCCGGTTCTCCCATCCAGCGCCACGAGTGCTCCCCCCGTGGTGCCGATATAGACCGTGCCATCCGCGCCCAAGGCGGGAGAGGTGGGAATGAGTGCCCCGGCGTTATAGGACCACAACGCCGCCCCCGTTGAGCCATTCAGTGCGTACAGCCGACCATCATTGCAGCAAATGTAAACAGTGCCGTCTCCGCCGAGGGCGGGCGACTGGTTAATATACGGAGTGCCCGGAGTGAACTTCCAGGCCAACGCGCCGTTCGTACGGTTCAACGCATAAAAGGCGGTATCATTGCCACCGAAGTAAACCAGCCCGTTGAGGCCGATCGCGGCAGAAGAATTGAGGTTCGCCGCAGTGTGGTAGCTCCACACCAGACTGCCGTTGGTGGCATTGAGACAGTAAAAGTTGCCATCAAAATTTCCCACGTAAAGCAACCCGTCCTGCGCCAGCGCTGGCGTGGCGCCGAACGCTCCGCCAGCCTGGAATTCCCAGACCTTACTGCCGTTTTGCCCGGACACTTTGTAGATTTTGTTCACCGTGGGACCACTGCTGACATAAATTCCGCCATCCGGCCCAACTGTGGGAGTCGTTCCCCACGCAGTTATACCGGACACAAAGACCCAGTTGGTGGCACCCGTGCGCCGGTCGAGCGCATAGAGATTGTTGCTGACCCCGGTCACATACAACTGACCATTCTGCTGCCCCAACGCGATTCCCCCTTCCAGCCCCCCCACGGAGGCCTGCCACAGCTTGGTGCCCGGGCTGGGTATGTTGACCGTAAGCGAAGCCACGGCGCTGGTCATCACGCCGTAGGCATTGCTAAGAACAACGGCGTAGTTGCCAGCGTTGGTTACGGCAAGGTTGGTGAGCGTGAGAGTCGGGGCCGTTGCCCCCGGAAGGTTGGCGCCGTTGAACTGCCACTGGTAACCCACCCCAACGCCACCGGCGATCACTGTGAAACTGGTGTCCGCCCCAACGAACACCGTGCTGGCTGTCGGTGGAACAATGACGCCCGGGGCGGGTGTGTTGGTGAAGATCTGGACGCGATTATTGTAGGATTCCGCCACAAACAGGCGGCGGCCAGTGGGGTCCAGCGCGATGTTTTGGGGTGTGTTGAACTGGCCATAACCAGTCCCAGCACTCCCCCAACTTAGGATGAAATTGCCCGCCGCGTCGAACTCCTCGATCCGATAATTCCCATTGTCCGAGACATAGATTTCTCCGCTGGGAGCGACCGCCACGCCGACTGGATTGTAGACCTGGCCGGGGCCCGAACCGAGGTTGCCGAATTGGGCCAGATAGACGCCGGTGTTGCTGAACTTTTGGATGCGGTTCCCGCCATCGGTGACATAGACATTGCCGTTCAAGTCCACCCCGACACCCTCCGGGGACTTGAATTGGCCATTGCCCGAGCCAAAACTGCCCCATTGCAACAGGTAGTTGCCGTTGTTATCAAACTTTTGAACGCGATTGTTGGAGGTATCAGCCACAAACACATTGCCAGCCGTGTCCACCGCCAGCCCCAGCGAGTAATCTCCAAACTGCCCGTTCCCGCCGCCAGCGCTACCCCATTTCGCAAGGAAGCCACCGCTGCTATTGAATTTTTGCACCCGGTGGTTGTCGTCCACCACCAAGATGTTGGTATTGGCATCCACGCCGATGCCCGTGGGAAAATAGAGCTGACCGTTGCCCGAGCCCTGGCCGCCCCACTGGAAGAGGAAATTTCCCGCCAGATCAAACTTCACCACGCGGTGGTTGCTTGAATCCGTAACGTAGAAGTTGCCTCCCCGATCCACCGCCAACCCATACGGATTGTTGAATGAACCGCCGCCGCCGGTGATGAACTGTTGAAAATAAGGGACGAGTTCCACGGTTAGGGTTGCCACCGTGCTGGTGACGGTTCCGTAGGCGTTCGAAACGACCACCTGGTAGTTGCCGCCGTTGGCCAGCGCGACGCTGGGGATGGAGTAGCTGTTGTTCGTTGCGTTCAGGAGGCTCGCACCGTTGAATAGCCATTGATAAGCAAGCGGCCCCGCGCCGCCCGCGCTGGCGGTGAACGTGGCGGCCCCGCCGGGCGTAACCGATTGGTTGACCGGCTGAAGGGTTAGGCCTGGATTGGGAACGCGGGTGAATATCTGCAGGCGGCCATTGCCCGAGTCGCTCACTAAAATCGTCAAACCGCTGGCGTCCAGCGCCACCTGCGACGGCGAGTTGAACTGCCCGCTGCCAGAATCACCCGTGCCCAGGGAAAGAACGAAGCGTCCCGCAGCATCGAACTTCTCAAGGCGATTATTCCCGCGATCCACCACATAGACCGCTCCGTTGGTGTCCACGGTCAAGCCGGCCGGTGAGTTCAACTGCCCCACCCCGCTGCCGACTGTACCCCACTGGGTCAGGTAATTGCCGTTGTTGTCGAACTTCTCCACTCGGTTATTTCCCGCGTCCACCACATAGACGTTGTTGCTCAGATCCACCCCGATGCTGGGGATACTGGAATTGGCCGTTGCCCGTACCGGCAATTCCCCAGTTAGTCAGGTAGGTGCCGTTGTTATCAAACTTCTGGATGCGCTGGTTGTACGTGTCCGCCACAAACACGTTCCCGTTGGTGTCCAGGGCGAGGCAGTTCATGTCCCGAAACTGCCCGTTGCCGGTGCCGGTGCTGCCCCATTGGGTCTGGTAAGTCCCGCTGCTGTTGAATTTCTGGATGCGATGGTTATTATCCACCACAAAGACATTCGTGTTGGCGTCCACCGCCAGCCCATAGGGCAGGTAGAACTTGCCGTTGCCGGTGCCCGCGCCACCCCATTGCAACAAGTAGTTGCCACCTGGGCCGTATTTGATCACCTGGGCGGTTGAAGCATCCGTGACATAGATGTTTCCCGCCCGATCCACCGCTACGCCCACAGGGTATTGCAGGGCAGAACCATTCGCGTTGGTGAGGCTGCGCAGAAAGTAGGGCACGGTTTCAACATTCAATTGCACGAGCGCGCTGGTCACGGTGCCGAAGGAATTGGTCACCACCACACTGTAAATCCCCGCGTTGGTCATTGAGACGTTGGTGAACGCTAGCGAGGAACCATTTGCGCCAGGCACATTCACGCCGTTCCATTGCCACTGATAGCCCAGCCGATTCCCTACCGCCGTGACGCTCAAGGTGGCGTTCGACTGCATCACCGTCGTGAACGAGAACGGCTGGGCGGTGATCACCGGCGGGATCATGAAGCCGCCGGTGCGTTGCGGGTTTTGGTTCAGCATGGGCCAGGTGCTGAGTGCCAGGCCATTCGTGCTGGCGCTGGCCAGACAGTGCATATTGCCATCCGCCGAGCCGAAATAGAGTTTGCCGTCCGGGGCAAGCAGCGGCGGATAGGCCATGCCACCAGCAGTGTAACTCCACACCAAGGCGCCGTTGGTTATATTTATGTCGTATAACAGGCTGTTCGCGGTAAAGTACAGCGTGCCATCCGCCCCCACGGCCGCACCCTCCGTTACTGTGCCGCTCGCCGTGCGTACCAAGTGGGCCGACCCGCTTAGACCGTCAATCGAATACAAGCTGCCGTCGGTCAGACCAATAAACACCGAACCGTCGGGCCCAATCGCAGGAGACAACGAGGGATAGGACCCGACCGCGAACACCCATCGCTGCCCGCCCGTCACCCCATTCAGCGCGTAGATGTGGTTGTCAAGGGAAGGGATGTACACGGTGCCATCCGCGCCAATGGCTGGTGATCGCGGCAGATAGCTGCCGGTGGCAAACTTCCAGACCAGCCCACCGTTCGTGCGGTTCAGGGCATAAACCGAATAGTCATAGCTTCCAAAATAGATCATACCGTTTACTCCGAGGGCCGGCGAGGATACAATTGCACCCGAGGTGGCGTAGCTCCAAAGCTGCTGTCCATTGGTGGAATTGAGGCAGTACAGCTTGCCGTCGTAGTTGCCGGCATAAAGCAGCCCATCCTCCGCCAGAGCTGGTGTAGCGTGGAAGGCAGCACCAGCCTGAAACTCCCACAGTTTTGCCCCCGTCTGACCGTTGAGTTTGAAGAGTTTCTTAGGGACGGCTGACCCGACGTACACCGCTCCATCAGGCCCGATCGCTGGTGTGATAGCGTCGCTAGGATTGTCGCCCGTGTTGAAGGTCCACATGAGGACTCCGGTGCGGCGATCCAACGCCTGAACATTCCCTGAGGCACCAACAAAGTAAATCCAGCCGTTCGTGCCTAAGGCGATGCCTTGCCCGACAGCTGCCCCCGCTCCCGCCACTGTCACCTGCCACAACTGGTCGCCCGGATTGGGAATCTTGACCGTCAAGGTGGCTACCGCGCTGGTAACTGCCCCGAAGGCGTTGGTGACAATTGCGCGGTAGGTACCGGCATTGCCTAGCGTTACGTTGGTAAGCGTTAGCGATGCGCCGTTTGCACCCAAAATGTTGGTGCCGTTCAATTGCCATTGGTACCCCAACCCGCCACCACCAGCCGACACACTGAGCGTTGAATCCGCTTGCACGAAGTTCGTGATGGAGGTCGGCTGGGTGAGGATAGGCGGCGGCAGTGGCGAGCCGAGGCGGATGGTGTGATTGGCGCTGTCGGAGACGTAGAATTGGCTGCCGCAGCCGATAGCGACGCCACATGGCTGGTTAAATCGGGCAGCACTTCCGGAGCCGTCGCTGCTTCCGGTGCTTCCGGCCAAACCACCGACAGTAGTGACTGTTCCGCTCGGCGTGATCATGCGGATGGTATGATTGCCGAACTCGGAGACAAACACGTTGCCGAAATCATCCACGGCCATGCCCGCTGGCCCACTGAAGCGGGCGGCAGTTCCGGTTCCATCTGCGTATCCAAGGTTGTTCCCCAAGCCGGCCAGGGTGCTGACCAACCCGCTCGGCGTGATCTTGCGAATCGTCTGCATGGCGCCATCCGCGACATACACATTGCCGACGGGATCAACGGCTACGCCAAGCGGAGACCAAAACCGGGCCGTGCTGCCCTGGCCATCCGCCGTTCCGCTATAGTTCGCCAGGCCCGCCAGCGTTATTACCGTGCCATCGGGTGCAATCTTGCGGATGGTGCTGTAATCCGGATCAGAGGCATAGACATTGCCCTGCCCATCCACACAGATACCGTAAACCCCGCCAAACCTGGCGGCACTCCCCAGCCCGTCGGCAGTTCCTCGATTCCCTGCCGAACCAGCGATCGTGCTGACCGTGCCGTCGGGTTTAACTTTGCGGATCGTGCAGCCGCCGGAGTCGGCCACATAAACATTGCCCCAGTAATCAGCCGCTGCGCTGAGCGGAGAGCTGAATCGGGCAGAGCTTCCGACGCCGTCCACTGCTCCCGCCACTCCAGGCATGCCGGCCAGCGTGGTGGCAACTCCGGCAGGCGTAAGCTTGCGAATTACGTGCTGAGTTTTGTCCGCCACATAAATGTTACCCGCTCCATCCACGCTCATGCCGTAAGGAAAGTCGAGCCTCGCGGTGCCATTCGTCCCATCCACCGAACCCGCAGTGCCTGCCAACCCGGCCAGGGTCGTAAAGTTGTACGCCGCCGAGGACGGAGGGCAGTTCAGCACCGCCAACTGGGCCACGCTGCTGGTCACGCTGCCGTAGGCGTTGGTTGCCACTACGGTGTACTGGTTTCCGGATTGAGCCGATTGCACATTGTTCAACGTGAGCGTGCTGTTGGTGGCATTGGTCAGGGGCACGCCGTTTTGATACCACTGATACGACAAGCCCATCCCGACCACTCCGGCATTGAAAGTTACGTTGGTGCCCAAGACGACCGTTTGGGAAACGAGAGGAACGGTGACGCCCGGGCCACGGGTCAGTTTCGCGATGAGAATGTCGTTTCCCGCCAGGCCGCTGCCTACGGTGAGTACACCGAACGCAGCGGGCGGAGTTTGGACGCCCGTAACATAGACATTGCCAGCAGCATCGCTCGAAACACCGGCCCCGTAATCGTTGCCAGAGCCTCCGCCACTCAGCGCCCAGACTACATTGCCGCTCGGGTCCCACTCGGCGAGGAACAGATCCGGCGAAGCGCTGCCGGGAACTGTCCAAGTGCCGAAATTTCCGGTTCCGCCCAACTGTCCCGTCACTAAAATGTTGCCTTGCGGCGTAACGGACAATCCGTTGGGCACATCCGTACCACTGCTCCCGCCGCGGCGAGCCCAGAGAATGTTGCCGTTGTGGTCGAGCTTGAGGAGATAAACATCGTAATCGCCCGCAGTCGTAAGTGTGGTTCCAGCGACCGTGAACGAGCCATTGAAGATTCCAGCGGCGTACACGTTGCCACTGTTGTCCACCCCAATAGCCTCAGCGAATTCGTCGGAGGTGCCGCCGAAGCCGGTGGCCCAAAGCACATTTCCGGCGGGGTCGTATTTCGCCACGAAGGCGTCATTCCCCGTGCCGCCGCTATAATGCAAGGTGATATTGTCGAAGGATGCGTCCGCAGTGAAGAAGCCAGTAAGGTGCGAATTGCCTGCGGCATCAACCGCTAGCCGCACCGCTCCATCCGCGCCCGTGCCACCCGCCCGCTTCAGCCAGAGCAAATTACCGGCAGAATCGTACTTCACCAGGTAAATGTCTCGCGCACCACTGCATGTCAGCGCGCTGCCACTAAACGTGGCGTTACCTTCGATAAAGCCGGTAGCATATACGTTGCCCGCCGCATCCACACCCAACCCGTGGGCGTAGTCATTGCCGCTGCTTCCGCCGGTACGAATCCAAAGCAGGTTGCCCGAACCGTCGTACTTCGCCACGAACATATCCCGGCCTCCGACGGCGGTTACATGGGCAGCACCGAACGCGGCGCTGGTGTCAAAATAGCCGCTTACCAACACGTTGCCAGAACCGTCGAGTGCCACGCGGTACGCGCCATTATAGCCGGTGCCGCCGCCCTGGCGCACCCAAAGCACATTGCCATTCGCGTCGAACTTGGCCACGAAGGCGTCCCTGGCAGCGGAAGTCGAGAGGTTGGTCGTTCCAAAAGTGGCGATCCCCGTAAACTCGCCAACGACGTAAAGATTACCATTGGTGTCCACCGCCGATTCGTAGGCGGTGCCATTGACGGTGGAACCTTGGACGCGGACAAAAGCGGGTTCATCCTCGAGGGTCAGTGTTGAAACAGCACTGGTGACCGCCCCGAAGTAATTGGTCACGACGACAGCGTAGTTATTCCCGGCCTGCGCCAACTGGAGGTTGGTGAAGGCAAGACTGCTATTGGTGGCATTGGTCAGGGCCACGCCGTTTTGATACCACTGATAGGAGAGGCCCATGCCACTTGCCGCAGCGTTGAATGTTACGTTGCTGCCCAGCAATCCTCCCAAACCCGCCAACGGCGTGGAGAACACCGGCGTGGTGGTCAATCGGGCGATGAAGGCGTCCAAGCTGCCGGCGCTGTTGAGAGTTAGCGAGCCGACCGGCGCCTGGCCGTTAAAATCGCCGACCGCCGCCACTTCGCCGGCCTGACTGGCCACAATTCCCCAAACGTCCTCATTCGCCGTGCCGCCGAGCTGGCGGGTCCAAACCACCGTGCTATCCGCTCCGATTTTGACCAGGGCCACGTCATAGCCACCCGCACTGCTCAAAGTGTTGCCTACACCCGCCGTGATCGTCCCCTGGAAGACCATCCCGAGAATCACTCCATCCGAACCATCGGCAGTCAGGGCCAAACCGTCGTCATCTCCGACACCGCCGAATTCCAGGCCCCACACTTCGTTGCCGGTATTGTTGTACTTCAGGACCATGGCATCCGCGCCCCCGGCATTGGCCAGCGTGCTGCCAGCAAACGGTACGTTGCCCACGAAGTAGCCCGCGGCGAAAATTTCGCCCATGGAGTTCGCCGCCAGACCGTAAATCCGCGCGGCCCCGGCGCCTCCGAACCGGCGCACCCAGCGCCCGTTGCCATTGGCATCGTAGCTGGCCAGAAAGGTGTTATCCCCGCCGGCACTCGTCAGGGACAAGCCGGCGATCGCCATGGTGGCGTTGAAATAACCCCCGATATAGACATTGCCGGAGGGGTCCAGAGCAATGCATTCCGCCTCATCATCGACGGCGGTGCTGCTGCCACCGCCCTGCACCCAAAGCAAGTTGCCGCTCGGGCCGTATTTGGCCACATAGACGCCTTCCGAAGCGTAGCCGGGGAGATTGTAGCTGCTGAAGTTGGCCGCAACCTGGTAATCGCCGGTCACGTAAATATTCCCCGCGCTGTCAGTTACGGCCGCGCGCGCATCGTCCCACGCGCTGCCGCCCATTCGGTTGACCCAGAGGAGATTCCCCGCGCTGTCATACTTGGCCACGAAACCATCGCGCGGCCCCGAAACGCTGAGGTTGGTGTTGCCGAACGTCGCTGTGCCGCTTTGATAAGAGCCCACCACGATAACATTCCCCGCCGGATCGACCGTGACCCCGCGAGCCCAATCGTCACTGGTGCCACCCGCTCGCCGTGCCCACAGCACATTTCCAGCCCGATCATATTTCACCAGGCAGATATTCTCCCCTCCGGCGCTGACCAAGTTGGTGTTGCCAAAGGCCGCCGTGCCCGTGAACCAACCCGCGGCGTACTGGTTGCCGGTGGCATCCGCCGCCACGCCGTAGAACCGATCCTGCCCGGCCCCGCCCCCGTTGCGCGCCCAGGTAAAGCTGGGGGCATACTCGACGCTGAGACGCGCCACCGCGCTGGTGACGCTGCCGAAGTAGTTGGTGACCACACACTGGTAATTCGCCGCGTCCGCCGCGGAAACGCCGGCCAGTTGAAGCGTGGAACCCGTGGCCCCACTAATTACGGTCCACTGATTACTGATCACTGACTTGTACCATTGATAACCAAGCCCACTTCCGGTTGCCCCGACGTTGAAGATGACGTTGCTGCCCAGGAGGACGGATTGCGACGCCAACGGAACGGTTAACTCCGGTTGTTCCCCGAGCACCAGCACCAGCCCATCCTGGCCACCCGCGTTATTCATGATGAACGGCCCGGAATTACCAGTACCGTTAAAGTAGGCGCCCGCCGCCAGATCGCCGTTCAGGCCGAATGCCACGCTGCCTACCACCCCCGGCGTCGAACTGGTGACGAGGCGGGACCATAAACCGTGGCCGGTGGCATCGAGCTTGAGCAGGAAACCGTTGCGTCCAGGGGGCGAGAAAGTAAAACCGCCGCCGGTGCCACCAGCAGCCACGCTACCGCCGACCAACACGTTGCCGAACTGATCCACGGCCAGAGCGTCAATGTCATCCGAGCCCGAACTGCTCACCCCCTGCACCCAAAGTGGGGTCCCGCTAGGGTCGCATTTCATCACGAAGCCATCCGAAGCTCCCGTGCCGGTGAGGGGGACGCCGCCCAAGGTGGTGTTGTTCACGTAGTAGCCGCCCAAGAAGATGTTGCCTTGCCGATCCAGGGCGACAGTGCGCCCCCTGGCATCGCCAGCGCTGGTTAAACTCTTAGCCCAGACAGCATTCCCGGCGCTGTCGAACTTGGCCAAAAAGAGATTTTCATGGCCGCTGGTGCCGACGGCTTGGATGCCTCCGAAGTTGCCTGAGTTGCCCATGGCCCCCACCACAACAACGGAGTTGTTCGTATCCACCGCCACGCTTTGCCCGAACGGGCTGCCGGTGCCACTCTGCTGCCAGAGGAAGTCGCCGTTGGCAGCATATTTCACCACGAACAAGTTGTCACCGGTGCCAGCCGTCAGGACGGACGGCGCACCGTCAAATTGCGCGTTGGCATCGTAATAACCGGTGAAGAGAACCGCGCCCGTGGAATCCACCGCCACGCCGCCCCCGTAATCGGTGGCACTGCTGGCTCCGCGCCGTGCCCAAAGGGGGTTGCCGTTGGCGTCGTATTTTACGAGGAAACAATCCTGAGCGCCGCCACTATACGGCAAGGTAAAGGCACCGAAGGAAATCGCGGCATTGAAATTGCCGGGCAGATAAATATTACCGGCGTTATCCACAGCCACCTGAATGCCCCAGTTATCCGCGCCGCTACCACCAGCGCGGCGGGCCCAGATGACGTTGCCAGCACGATCGTACTTGGCCAGGAACAAGTCAGGGCCGCCTGCGCTAACCAACACATTGGTACCCAGAACCAGGGTGTTATTGAATTGACCGGCTACGATTAGGTTGCCGGCGGCATCGTACGCCACCGCGTTGACCCCATCGTCTCCCGCGGTGCCATAGGTCTTGAACCAAGCGTGGTTGGGCGCGAGTTCGACACTCAATATTGCCACGGCGCTGGTAATCGAGCCGAAATAATTGGTCACGACCACCGTGTACTGAGTGCCCGCCTGCGCCAGTTGCAGATTGTTGAGGGTGAGAGTGCTGTTGGTGGCATTGGTCACCGCCGAGCCGTTCTGGAACCATTGGTAAACGAGATTTGAGCCCGTTGCATTGGCATTAAAAGTCACGCTGCCTCCGGCCAGGGCACCTTGACCCGTCAGCGGCGTGGCAAACAACGGTTGTTCAGTAAACGCCACCACCATGCCATCCTGACTGCCCACGTTATTCATGGTAAACGGCCCCGAACTGGCGGTGCCGGCAAATGAACCGCCGGCCGCCAGATCGCCATTGGCGGAATACGCCACGCTGTAGAATGTGCCCACCGGCGAACTGGTGACGAGACGAGACCACAAACCGTGGCCGCTGGCATCCAGCTTGAGTAAGAAGGCATTGCGCCCGTTGGGTGAAAAACTGAACCCGCCGCCCGAGCCGCCGTTATCAATGGTCCCGCCTACCAACACGTTGCCGAATGGATCCACCGCCACACAGTTAACGCCATCATCTCCTGGTCCACCCACCGTTTGCGCCCAAAGTCCGTTGCCGCTGCTATCGCATTTTAGCACATACCCATCTTCCACTCCGCCGCAGGTTAGCGGGAATCCGCCCAAGGTGGTGTTGTCCAGGTAGGTGCCTCCAAGGAAGATGCTGCCTTGCCGGTCCAACGCTAGGCTGCGGCCGAGGGCATCACCGGAACTGGCCAGACTCCGAGCCCACACCGCATTGCCGGCGCTGTCAAACTTGGCCAAGAACATATTCGCGTGGCCGTTGTTTCCGGAGGCCACCTGGATGCCCCCGAAGTTCCCTCCATTACCCATGCTACCCACCACGATGGCCGCGTTATTCGAATCCACCGCCACGCTCTGCCCATACGGGCTGCCGGTGCCGCTCTGCTGCCAGAGGAAGTTGCCATTGGAGTCATATTTCACCAGGAACATGTTGTCTGCGGTGCCAGCGTTCAGGACGGACGGAGCGCCGTCAAATTGCACGTTGGCATCGTAATAGCCCGTGAAGAGGACCGCCCCGGTGGAATCCACCGCCACGCCGCCGCCATAGTCGGTTGCGCTACTGCCCCCGCGCCGGGCCCACTGGAAGTTGCCGTTGGCATCGTATTTCACCAGGAAGCAGTCTTGCCCTCCGACCGCGGTCAGGGAAGAGGCTCCGAAGGAAATCGTGCCACTGAAATTGCCGGGTGAGTAAATATTGCCGGCATTATCCACCGCCAACTGAATGCCCCAGTTATCCGTGCCGGAACTCCCGGCACTGCGGGCCCAGAGGAGATTGCCCGTGCGATCATACTTCGCCAAAAACAAATCCTGCCCGCCCGCGCTGATGAAGACATTGGTGCCCAGCACAAGGGTGTTGTTGTAAGTGCCGGCTACGATCAGGTTGCCGACGGCATCATACGTCATGGAAACGACGCGCTCGTCGCCCGGCGTGCCGTAGGTCTTGAACCAGCCGTAATTAGGCGCGTATTCCACGTTGAGTGTCACCACCGTGCTAGTCACGCTGCCGGAGGCGTTGGCGACAATGACTTGGTAATTACCGGCATTGGCCGCCGAGGCATTGGTGATGATCAGGCTGGGGTTGGTGGCTGCGGTCAAATTTGAACCGTTCAACACCCATTGGTAGGTGATGGGGTTGGCTCCAGATGCCGTCACCGTGTTCGTCACGTTCCCACCCGCCAGGACGGTTTGGCTGGGCGTGAGGCTGGTAATCGTCGGCGCGGCCTGGAGTTGAGGCACGGCCAGAAAAGCAAGTACGAGCAGGGCGAATTGTACCGCAGACTTCCAAGTCTGCTGTATCGCAGGTTTCCAAACCTGCGGGGCGTCCATTAATCGGGTGCGCTCCGCATTGGCATGGGCTGCCGATTTGGAAATCGGCGATACAGCAGGTTGGGAAACCTGCGGTACAAATTGGCCCGGTCTTCCCGGTACGGGTTCGGCCACGGTAAAACCTGCGGATTCAAGGTTGAACGTATTCATAATTAAGGGGCGTCGTTGAGAGTGGGAACACTGGAAGCGAGTTGCAGGCGGAAGGTGCCTTGCACCAACAAGACATTCCGATGCAGCCCAGTGATGGTTTTCCGATAAATACCGCCGAAAATGTCATCCCCATACCCGGCCAGGGCCAGGCCGTCGGAATCGGTGGCAGTGAATGGAGGTGGGATGGCCTGGTTAATGGTGAAAGACTCGACGTCGGCCAGCATCTTGGTTGCGTAGAGAGCATCCCTGTTGTCATGCTCAGGATGGTAGCGGTGTTTGACGATGCCCGCATTGGTCAGCCGGACGAGAACATGCAAGAACCCGGCGATGCTGAACCTGCAAAACATCGCAATCGAATGGCACTTGGCCATATTCCTACTCTTTAAAAACATCTGAACCGAGACGGCTTGGCAAAACAATACCTATACATTCCTCTAATGCTATTCATGAGCTGAGCCTCTTGTCAAACGAAATTCACTTATTGTTTCTATCGATCTTTTTTGATGGGTGCCCGGTGAGCTGGGTTGGCTGCCTTATTGAGGCATCTAGCAGCCTGTCGGACTTAACAATGCGGATTTTTTGCAGGTTTTTGAATAAAG
>JBAXGN010000181.1 GCA_037139415.1 Verrucomicrobiota bacterium
CCGCAGCCATAATCTGCTGGCGACAGACAATATCTATTTACGGATAAGCACTATGTCTTCCTGGAAGTCAGCGATAACGGCGACGGGATGACCCCGGAGATCATGGCCCGGATTTTCGATCCTTTCTTTACGACCAAGTTTACTGGACGCGGTCTTGGACTGGCGGCAGTACTGGGCATCGTGCGCGGCCACAAGGGAGCGCTCAAGGTCTATAGCGAGGCCGGGCGCGGCTCGACGTTTAAAATTCTGCTGCCCTGCTTGATAGGTGCCACGTCGTCGTCGACACTGGTGCCCGCCAAAGTACCGGATTGGCAGGGCAACGGTACCATCCTCGTGGTGGATGATGAAGAAACCGTGCGCGCCACCGTCGCCCGCATGTTACAGGTGCTGGGATTCAAGGTGTTGCTGGCCAACAACGGGGAAGACGGCCTGCAACAGTTTCGCGAGCATACCCAACTGATTGCGGCCGTGCTGTTGGATTTGACCATGCCCCGCCTGGATGGCGAAGCCACGTTCCGGGAAATGCGGCGCGTGAACCCCAACGTGCGCGCCGTGTTGATGAGCGGCTTCAATGAACAGGACGCCATCAGCCGGTTCGTCGGCAAAGGTCTGGCGGGCTTTGTGCAAAAGCCATTCAGACTCTCGGAACTCCGCGACACGCTGCGCCGGGTGCTCGGGTAACGTCTGCCGTTTGAGCCGGGTGGACGTTTATTCCACCAGCTCCCCAATCAACAGAATGCTCCCGGCATACCAGTTGATCCCGTCAAACCGTTTGGGATCGTTCATCTTTTCCTTGCGCTGGGACAGAATCTTGGCCTTGTCCGGCTGATCCGGAAGCACTTCCAATTTGGCGGAGTGAACCGCTTCCGGCAGGTTGGAACCGATCATGAATTTTTGCAGGCGGTGATACGTGCAATAGGAGTCGAAGCGCAAGACGGTGGAGGCTTTCTGCTCATCCAGGGTCACCCGCAATTGCCCGCAGTCCGGTCCCACCAAGTCATAAATTCCCGCCGCGATGCCTTTGAATTTGAATGACAGGGTTTCGCCGGCTTTGCCGGCCAGCCACAGCTCCGGCAACTGTTTCTGATAGCTCTGGGCCAATTTATGGGTTGCCGGATCGAGCTTCTGCCAGCCCGTACTCAGCTTGGTACGGGTCAATGGCACAATCTTGGCTGCCGCCCAATGGTCACTTACGAACGGTGCTTTCAACCCATGCGGTCCAGGCTGGCCAGTCACCCGGATTTTTTCCATCCCCCGCACCACGGCTTCCAGATACAACTGATGGCCGGTATCGGTGTACGGATGCACCGAATCCGGTGAAAACAGAATCTTGTCGCCCAGCGCCTGCTTGTCCTGGTCGGTCTTGGGCTTGCTCCCAGTAAAGATAACCTTGCCCGATTTGACCAGGCGCGCGACTTCCAGGCCCATGTGGATCGAGGGGATGGCGTAGTGATCGGCCAGCTTCTCCATCGCACTGGCGGAGCGGGGATACTTGCCGGTTTGCAGCGTTTCGAGCATGTTCCCCGCAATCGTATAAACGTAGCAGATGTCGATGTCCGGATTTTGCGTCCAAATCTGGCGAACGATGCCTTCCATGCACCGGTAAATCTGCGCGGGATCGGCTCCGCCATCATTCACGGCAAATTCCACAAAGACCAGGTCCGGATTTTTGGCGAGCACATCCTGCTGGCAACGGAAGACGCCGAGGTCGGACCCGGTGCCGCCGATGGCGGCATGGATTTCGCTGAGTTTCGCCTGGGGAAACTGGCTTTGGAACCACTTGAGTGTTTTTACACGGTAGCCGTCCTGGGCGGTGATGCTGCCGCCAAAGTAGGCGACGCGCACCTCCTTGCCCTGCTTTAGCTTGGCAAAGAAATTCGGCAACCCGCCGCGCGCATGAAACTCCACCGCCTCCACGCTGGGCGTCGCCAGTTCCGGCGGCAATTTGGATGATTCCAGGCCAAAGGCTGAGGCCGCCCCAAGAACAACCGACAGCCACCAGCATCCGATATTTGTTCGCGTGTTATTCATGGCCCTGATGATTGCGCCAAACTGCCGCCGGTGGCCAGCACAAAGCACCACGGTTTGGCGGAGATCGGTGAAATAAAAAACGGGCGTCGAAGGATCTTTGATCCATACGACGCCCGTCTGGAATTCGTTGGCGTGATTTACTGCAAGGCTTCGTACACCTTACCCACGAGCTTCTCGGAGGGGGTTAGTGTTTTGCTGCCGGGTTTCCAGCGCGCCGGGCAGGCTTCAGCCGGATGTTTGGCCAGATACGCGTTGGCTTCCATCTTCCGCAACAGTTCATCCGCATTGCGGCCCACGTTGTAAAAGTTGATTTCCGCGGAAACCAGCTTGCCTGCTGGATTGATGATAAACGTGCCGCGCAACGCCAGGCCGGTTTGTTCATCATAAACACCCAGCAGCCGGGAAAGCGTGCCGGTGGGGTCTGCCGCCATCGGGAATTTCACTTTCTCCAGCAGCTTTTCCGAATTGCGCCAGGCGAGATGCGCATACTTGGTATCCGTGCTCACCGACGCCACTTCCGCGCCCAATTTCTTGAGGGCATCGTATTTCTCGGCCAGATCGGCCAATTCCGTGGGGCACACGAACGTGAAGTCCGCTGGATAAAACACCAGGATGGTCCATTTCCCAGCCTTCTTCTGCTTGGCCAGTGATAAGGTCCCAAATTCCCCTTCGGCGGGATTATACGTTTCCAGTTCAAACGCGGGCAGTTCCGCGCCCACGTGCAACACCTGTTCGCTCTCGCAACAACAATCACCACAATTTCCACTCATGATATTTCCTTTTAATTTTTGGTTCCCGGCAATCGCTGTCGCGTCTGTACGGCACCGTTGCAACGGAAACCTCTTGTTCAGGCAGCCTTACCAAAACGGCTGCACATCATTGACGCGCTAATAAAGCCCAACTAACGCCAATGTCAAATAAGGATGCGCCCGGCGCAAGTCCTACCCCAGTTCCTTAATGGTCCATGTCGTCATCGTTTTGATGATGGCATAGGCCGCCCCGGCAATAATCGCCAAGAACACGAGGATGAGCATCACATCCACGACCCGGTCTTTGAATTTATTTTTCATCGCACCCAAACTGGCCAACAGTGCCTGACCGTAACGTAACCTAACGAAACAACAGCGGCGCAAACTCAGCCAGATTTCGCCGCCAGACCATCCACGTATGCGCCCCCGGCGTCTCGATCTCAGTCATTTTGACGCCTTTCACATTCAGCCACTCACGAAACCGGCGGTTCCCCGCCATTAACCCATCCTCCGTGCCGCACGCGATCCACAGCAGTTTGATCTGGTCGTTCAATTTTGCGTCCACGTTGGGATAGGTCTTCTCGTAATCTCCCGATGACCCGCCCGCGCTGAACGCTCCAATCCAGGCAAACCGGTCGGGGGCATTCAGCCCGATATACAACGACTCCGCCCCACCCATGGATAACCCCGCGATGGCGCGCGACTTCCGATCCGCTTGCACCCGATACTGTTTCTCCACTTGCGGGATCACTTCGCTGAACAGCGCGTCCCGGAATCGGTTATAGTTACGGTCGCGCAATTCCGGATCGCGCAACGATCCCCGGTTGCGCGCCACAATTTCGGGCGCGCCATATCCCAAGGTCATCACCACCAGCATCGGCTTGGCCTTGCCTTGGGCAATCAGGTTATCGAGGATGATGTTGGCCCGTCCCACCGCAGTCCATCCGCTCGCGTCGTCGCTATAGCCGTGGAATAAATAAAACACCGGGTATCGCTTCCGGGACGTTGGGTCATACCCGGGCGGCGTATAGACGTAATAATCGCGGTGGTCGCCGATGATGGCGGACTTGTAGAAATGATGCTGCACCACACCATGCGGAACGTCGCTGACCTCCCACGGCAACGTGGCTGGCCCGGGCACATGCAACAAGCTGTTCATCCCCAGCAGATTTGGTTTGAACAACGAATTGCCGGGATCAAGCAGACCGACCCCGTCCGCCTGAAAGGTATATCCGTACAAATCCGGATCGAGCGGTTCCGTCGTGACGCTCCAAATGCCGGAGTCGTCCTTTTGCATCGGAATGGCTTTCGCTCCCTCCCGCGATAGCATGACCGCCTTGGCGTTTGGATCGCGAAACCGGAAGGTGACCGAACGGTCGGGATTCACTTCCGGCGAGACGATTGACGGGCGCGGGGCGGTGCGCGGCGGGGTGGCGGTGGGCGGGGTGGTGGGCGGGGTGGGCTGGGCCCAAGATAGCGCGGCCAGCGAGAGCCATCCCATGCCGGACAGGAATTTGATTTTTGTCATACCCCATTCCTTCACCGGATGCGGTGCGGTTAGGGGACATTGCTTATGGCCAAGGTTCATGCGGTAATCCTAATTCCACCCCGCTTGCTGTCGAGTACATTATTGCTTCACCAAACGGAACGCCCGGCCATGGACCGCTTTCCATTTATGCCGGCTGGCCACCTCCAGGGCTGCTTAAAGCTCGGTTTGGTTCAAGAAAGTGAAGCGATTCATCCGATTCCCTCAGCCGGATAATGAAAATCCTCTCCCCGAGGGAGAGGAAACAGGTGAGGGGGTACGGAACCACAGACCCTGCCCACCTCGTAGTATTCGTAACGCACCAACGCGCTTGATGAAGCCCTGGGCCATCCCATTTTTATCGTTTTTCCCGTTTATTTCCTCCACGCGCGCGCTTAGACTGTCCACCGTAAAACAAAATCAAGCCTATGCGATATCTAGTGTGTGTGATGGCGGCACTTAGCCTGCCGGGAACGTTGTTGGCCGCAGATCAACTCAGCTACGTGGACCTCGTCAAACGCCTGACCGACCTGGAACAACTCGCCGTCCCGCCCTTGCCGGGCGAACTATGCGGCCAATGGTCCAGCTACGATCGCAGGAGCCGCTATGATGAGGCGACCGGCAAATATGTGGGCTGGGACGCCAACGGCGATGGCGGCGGTCTCATCCGCAAAGAGGGCGATCAAGTGGTGTTCGCCGAGATGGAAGGCCCCGGCTGTCTCTGGCGCATCTGGTCCGCCACACCCAAACAGGGGCGGGTGAAAATCTATCTGGATGGCGCTGCCGAACCGGCGGTGGATTTGCCGTTCGAGGATTATTTTAACGGCAAGGCGGCGCCGTTCACCCGTTCCGCGCTGGTGCATACGGTTGCCATGGGTTGGAACAATTACACGCCCATTCCTTACCAGAAATCGTGCAAGATCGTCGGGGAACCCAATTGGGGGAATTACTATCAGTTCGGCTTCAGCACCTTTCCCAAAGGCACCCGGGTGCCGACCTTCCAGCGCCAGCTATCCGCCGAGGAGAATGCCGCGCTGGATCAGGCCAACCAAATCCTCAAAGCCGGCGCCGCCAATCCCGCCGTGCATCGTCGTGACGACCTGGTGATTCAGCGGGAAGTCACCGTGGCTCCGGGCCAGACCGTTGTGGTGGCAGACATTGCCGGGGCGCGAGCCATCACCGGGTTGCGGGCGCGCCTGGACGTACCCCCCGAGGCCGAGGCGCGCACGGTGTTGCGCGAACTGGCGCTCAGCATCAAATGGGATGGCGCAACCGAGCCGTCCGTCTGGTCGCCGTTCAATGATTTCTTTGGCACCGCTGCCGGAGCGCACCCGTATCAATCATTGCCGCTCGGGCTGAACAACACCGGCTGGTGGTACAGCTACTGGTTCATGCCCTTTGGCAAGGGGGCGCTGGTGGAACTAAGCAACGCGGGCAAAGAGCCGCGCACCGTGACGTTTGAAGTGACTCACACTCCGCTCGCCAAACCTGCCGACCAATATCTGCGTTTCCACGCCAAGTGGCATCGCGACGCCTTCCTGCCCGCCGAGCCCGAGCGCAAAATTGATTGGACCATGCTCAAAACCGAAGGTGCCGGACGCTTCGTGGGCGTCATGTTGCATGTGTGGAATCCCAAGGGCAAATGGTGGGGCGAAGGCGACGAAAAGTTTTTCGTGGATGGCGAAAAGTTTCCATCCACCTTTGGCACCGGTTCGGAGGATTATTTCGGCTACGCCTGGTGCTGTCCCACGTTGTTTCAGAATTGCTACCATAACCAGACCATCTCCATGAACAATAAGGGGCATATCTCGGTGAACCGCTGGCACATCGCGGATAACGTGCCGTTCCAGAAATCGTTCGAGGGTGATATTGAGAAATATTTTCCCAACGCGCGTCCCACCCTGTACGCCTGCATCAGCTACTGGTACCTCGCCGCCGGGGGTAAAGACCCGTATCCGGTGTTGCCCATCAGTGAGCGAGTTGGATATTGGGAAGAGGTCACCGTGAATGTCGTGAAGGGCGCGCTGGAAGGCGAGTCGCTGAAAATCCTGTCAAAAACCGCCGGAAATGCGCGCGAGCAAGCGTTGGATACCTTCCCGGGCGAATGGAGCAACGGCTCACAACTCTGGTGGACCGGCGCGAAACCGGGCGACAAACTCACCCTGGCAGTGCCAGTCAAGCAAGCCGGAACCTATAAGCTCTCCGTGCAACTGACCAAAGCCAAGGATTATGGCATCGTGCAATTATCACTCGACGGAAAAAAATTGGGCGAACCCATTGACCTCTACGACCCGGAAGTGATGCCGTCCGGCGTGCTGAATTTGGGCAGCCATTCTCTGGATGCCCGGGACCACGAATTGTCCGTGGAAATCATCGGTGCCAACCCGGCGGCACTCAAGGGATACATGTTCGGCTTGGATTACGTGAAGCTCGAACCATGATTGCATCTGGGCGATTTGGAATCCGACCATAACCGCGCCTGTTTTCATGAAACAGGCTCTGAAGTTACCCCTTTTCTGAATGCCTGCTTTGTTCATTGCGTCCAACCCCTGGAAATCATGAACAAATTAATTGTGCTTCTGGCAATGGGGTTGTGGACCACTGCGAACGCTGCGGATGTCGTCGTGCTGGAAAATCGCGTGCTGCGGCTGGAATTGGGTAAGTCACCCGCGCCGTATTTGGACCGGCTCGTTCATAAGGCCAGCGGTCAAGCCGTGGTGGCCGGGCCAGCGCATAAAAATCTCTTCTCGCTCACGTTGGTGAAGGAGGATGGCAGTCCGGTGACCCTTGAAAGCACACAGGCGGGCGAATCGAACATACGCGCTGAGGGCGGCAAGGTCACCATGACTTACGGAAAGTTCCCGGGCTGCGAACTGGCGGTGGCGGTGACCGTGTTGTGCGATGAGAATAATCCGCTGACTCGCTGGTCCATCCACATTGGAAACAAGACCGGCCGCGTAATCAAGGCCCTGAAGTTTCCGCAGTTCCTGGCGGTGCCGGCCATTGGTGATGCGAACGACGATTTTCTGGTGCTGCCGGCGTTGGCTGGCACGCTCATCGAGAACCCGGCCGCCAACTGGCGCAATGGGCAGAGCGTGGCGCTCAAGTATCCGGGGAATTTGTCGGCTCAGTTTCTCGCGTTTCAGGACCCGTCGGCTGGCGTCTATCTGGCCGGGATGGATCCGGCGGGGAATCCGATGTCTTTGGCGGTGTTGAAGCAGGCCGATGGATTCCGTTGCTGGCACGAATTCACAACTGTGGGTGCGGCGGCCGATTGGCAGAGTCCGTATCCGGTGGCACTGGGGGTAACTCAGGGCACCTGGTGCGACACGGCCGATCAATACAAGCAATGGGCCATTCGCCAGCCGTGGTGCGCCCGGAAACTGGTCGAGCGGGCGGATATTCCCGCGTGGTGGAAAGCCGGTCCGGACGTGGGCGTCTTCGAAGTTCGCACCTACGATAAGACGCGGACCTGTACGGGTTCCTTCTACCCGCAACTTCATGACACCCTCCGCGCGTGGCGCACTAAGATTGACGGTCCGGTCGTGGCGATGCTCGCCGGTTGGGAGAATCACCGGCGCTGGACCGCCGGCGAGTATTTCCCGGTCTTCGACGCAGACCACGCCAAGCCGGTGTTCGCCCGGCTCCAGCAAGATGGGATTCGGCCATTCTTTTATCTATCGGGACTGTACTACACGTATCGGAATGCGGGCCGTGATGGGGGTGAGATTTCCGCCGCGCAACAGTATGCCGACGCCTATGTCCTCGACGAGAAGTCACGTCAGCCCAAGGAATATGTGCTGAACGAGTCCAACCAGGCCGGGGATTGGAAACGTCACTCTTACCAATTTTGTGTCGGCGCCCCCCAGACGGAAAAGTTTTTCTGCAACATTATTGACCAGGCCCATGCGCTTGGCGTGGACGTCTTGCAGATGGACCAGACCGTTGGCGGCGGCGGCGATGAGTGTTATTCGACCGCGCATGGCCACGCGCCCGGTGCCGGGCTTTACCAGAGCCACGCATTTGGGGAACTGCTCGATGCCATGCGCCGGCACGGCAAGAAACTTGCGCCGTATTTCGTGCTGTTCCACGAAGAAGCGCACGAGCAGTTAATTCCGCACCTCGATGGTTTTCATGTGCGCGAGTATTACGAGAAGCGCTGGTATCGCGGCTATCCCGGCGCAGTCGGCATCCCGTTGTTCGACTATCTCTATCACGAGTATGCCATCGGTTACGGGGGCGACAGCGCCGGGTTGAGCAAGGATAACAATCGTTGGAACGTCCGTTGCCATGCGCTGAACCTGCTCACGGGACGCACGCCCGGCGGCTCCTTCTGGTCGTCGCCACTGACTCTGTTGGAGGCGCATCCGGACCAGCTTGCCCTGATCCGCAACCACAGCCGGATCTTGAAGACCCGCGCCAAAGACTTCCTGATGCTGGGCCGGATGTTGCATCCCTTCGAGCTGGTAACGCCCAGGTTGCCCATTCCTGTGCCGGTTCAACGCGACGGCAAGTATGTGCGGGAGGAAATGCCAACGCCATCCATCCTCACCAGTTCATGGCAATCACCGGATCACCGGATCGGTCATCTGTTCATTAACATTGCCGAAACCCGGCAACTGTTGCAGGTGCGCCTCGATACCCGCAACGCCCCGGCTGCGAAGTCCGCCAGTGCCGAGATCTACCGTTCGACGGCCGGAGACGCTTTCCAACCGTTATGGAAAAACCTGCCGCTGCCCAAGGAGTTCGCCACCGATCTGGAACCACTCGAAGTCGTGTTCATCGAGCTGCAAACGAACTGAACTTGCTTTGAATCTTATTAAGACCAGCCGAATTGCCCTGATGAAGCGTGAGTTGGCCGCCATGATTGTCCTGGCTACGCTGGGGCTCGGTGTTGCGCACAGTCAAACTGCCGGGAACCATGCGCCGATCCGCGTTGCGTGCCTGGACGTTTACGGCACGGCCGAACGCGGTACCGGCCCCAATAACATTCAGCGCTGTCTCTCGCCCTCACCGGACTTCACTTTCCGAACGATCACTGGCGAAGATATCCGCAGCAATATCCTTTCCCAAATTGACGTGCTGATCTGTCCGGGCGGCAGCGGGTCCAAACAGAGCAAGCTGCTCGATGAAAAAGGCCGCCTCGCCGTCCAGGACTTTGTCCGGAATGGCGGCGGCTACCTTGGTTTCTGCGCGGGCGCGTATCTGGCCTCCAGCCACTACACCTGGTCGCTCGCTTTGCTTAATGCCAGAGTGGTTGATACCGAGCATTGGGCGCGGGGCATGGGTGATGTCACCCTCAAAATGACCCCTGAGGGCCGCCGACTGCTTGGCAGCACCAATGAGAGTGTCACCTGTTATTACGGGCAAGGTCCGCTTTTGGCCCCCGGCAACCACACCAACCTCCCCCCATATATCCTGCTGGCAACCTACAACTCGGAGATCGCCAAGAAAAACGCTCCTTCCGGCGTGATGATTGGCACCACGGCGATTGCCATGGGCACCTACGGGAAGGGGCGCGTTTTATGTTTCAGCCCGCATCCTGAAAAGACCAAAGGCCTGGAGGATTTCGTCCGCCGCGCGGTCCGCTGGACGGCTGGGAGGGATTAATACCATTTCCAGTTTGTAACTGCATCATTCAAACCGCTCAGGCGTACGCCTTGTCATCGTAGCGCAGGTTTCCAAACCTGCTGTGTCGCCGACTTCCCAGTCGGCTTACCTCTAATTACACAACCACTCGCTGATTCGTAATCGTGCAACTGCATGATGAAAATGGTATAAGCCGGCTGGGACGGATTAAATCAGAAGACGGGTGCCCTATAGCCTTGATTCCGATGAATTGCAGGAGGGGTAGCGGAATCGCTCGCCTCACGAGATGCGATGCCGCCAATAGCCGGGTTCACGACTCAGATGCATGATGGCCACGATGAGAATAAAAGTATCCTCTACCGTGTAAAGAATGCAGTATGGAAAACGATGCAGCAAGTAACGGTGGATATCCTCGTCAACACACCGCCATCGGTCGGGCGAGTTGCAAATTTGTTCGATTGCGGCGTCAACTTCCAAGGTGAGTTTTGCGCCAAGACCTGGAACCCGCTCATCATAATACAGCGCGGCATCCACATACTCGGTCAACGCATCAGGATGGTACGCAAAGTTCATCTTCCAACCAACTTGCGCACCATCGCTGAACCTTCTTCTCCAGGAATGGTGGCAACGGCTCCAGATCTAACCTCATCGCGCCGCCTTTTTGCAAGCGCCAGCCACGCTTTGTGGGCGCTGGTATTCTGTGAAATCGCAAGACTCTCAACGAGCCTTTCGGCAAGCTCCGCCTTGTCATTGGCCCCCAACGCAAGGGCTTGGATTTCAATTCCCTCTGACATCTTGCGTTCCGCAATACCCAGCTCGTGGTCTTTGTCAAAGGCTGCACTTAACCGGTTGGCAAGCTCCTCCGCCTCCAGTTGCAGCAAGAGTCGATTGAGCAATTCCAAATGTTGATGATCCATCTGCTCGATTTTCTCGTGCAGGACAGGCTTCAACTTGGCTGCCTCAATCGGCCTTGATTGCGACAATGTTGTCATGCTTGAAAGATAGCAGATCGCAGGGAGATTGGAAGTATTTATTAGAGCATGGCAAAAATTGTATTTTGTGCCATTGCGCCCCCTCTCGCCGGACTGGCTACGACGCCCTTCACTTCTTCCCCATCAGCTCCAGCACCGCGACTGACATTGCGGTGATGCCGGTCTTGAGCGTCGGCTCTGGGTCAGGCGCGAACAGCGACGAATGCAGCCCGGGGGCGTGGAGATGCTTGTAGAGTTCGAGGAGGGACGGGTAGCGGCGGTCCAAGTGCATGCTGATCGCGTCGCGGGTGGAGGCAGCATCGGTGCCGGCGCGCAGGCAAAGCAGGTGAGAACCAAGCACGACCAGGGCCAGAGAAAGAGCTGATCCCACTGACAGAATCCTGGTTTTACTGATACTGATTTGGTTTTTGGCACTGTTCATTGCGGTAAAGGAGCCTTGTTTTTAGCTAACCATGCGAGCGAGCCTACGCCCCCACTGGTTGGGGAATCAAGGGTGATCTTATGCCGGGAAACGGGTCGGATATTATAGTCGAACCCTATTGACTCCGGAAGCTTCCGATCAGTTGCCAGTATCCGTTCCGACTCAGGCTTCAAGTGCAAAAGACACCATTTTGAACCAGGCAAACCCCTCTAAAAGTCGCAACCATAGGGCTGAAGCGGGATTTTAATTCCATGATCAACCTGTAGCGTTCTGCAAATCCGCTCTGCTTCGCCGTGCCTATTCTGAATCACGAGCTTGGAACAACTCTGTGCTTTTTTCAGGAGGCCAAGCACCGCAACGTGGTCCATCGGGTGAAAAGAGTAACCGACAAACCGAATCTCAGTTGCGGTGGTAATCACATGTTCAGCCTGTTGCCAGACACGGGAGATGTATTCGCGAAAAACCAGTTGGTTTTGCGAGCCAGACAGCACAAAGTCTTTCTCGAACGGAAACACGATAAGGGGCGCTGGATCTCGTTCGTAGGGATTGGAGTTGTCCGCGTTCGCAAAAAACCGCTCGTCGTTGATATTCAGCACTTCGCCCGGTCTCGATCCGTCAAGATAAGGATAGTAACGCGGGCCGCCCGCCTCCTCTCGAACCCTCACTCCGATTGAGCCGTGAAGCTTAACAAAGCAGAAGCGGTCAGAGGCAAACCCGAGACCCCGCCCTGTGTTGCTGTTCAGGCCGGAGTTCAGTATGTCCTCGCCGTAGAGCAGCCCTTCGTGCTGTTCGATACGAAACATTTTGAGAAGGGCCAACTCGAACAGTCTGTCGTAATTGAAAGTCAGCAGACGACAATTTGTGTTTCGGAATCGTTGCCGCCAGTCGCTGCTTCCCGGAAAGAGCTTCAAGATGAGGCGCTGATAGCTGTCCAAAACCTTGGCCTTCGCCGCCTGCTCCAAGTGGAGAAACAACGCAGCGGTGGCAATCTTTGCGTTTAGAATTCTTCGGCTACGCACGCCATAGGCTTGCGTGGACGGCTGCCGTTGGTCGTCCAAAGCGCGGTTGTGAATTCGGAACGTCAGATCATCGAGCGTTTGAACGTTCTCGTGGCGCAAGAGCGCGACAGTTTCGTCAACGCATCGCTTCAGTTTCGGTGAATCGCCATCGAGAGTGCGGCTGAATGATTCCAACTCAGGGATAAAGCCTGCTGCCAGTGGGTAGCCGTATTTGACTGAACAACCCGCGCCGAGGATATAAATCGTGGTGGCGTTCATTGGATCGATTCCGAGTGACAGGCGTTCAAGTCAACCCAGTAGCCGGATTCACGAAAGGCGTCGTCAGGCAAATACTGGTATCGGATAATCCGCACTTTTCCTGGTGTGTCACCGGCCAAGTTTTCGACATTCCAAAGTTCCCAATGGTCTTCAGGGGGCCCTTTGGCGTGCCTCTTTGATTGCTGCCATTCTTTTTGGGTCACAAAGACCGATTTTGCCTCGCGAAGGTGAGCCTTGATTTCAATTCGCAGCACGTGGCCTGGCTTGATAGCGAGAACGTCGTACCCATGATTTCGCTTTCGCTCGTCATGGACTTTGAACCCACGCAATCCCGGAACACGCTGGAACTGTTGCAAAATGACTTGCACAGCCGCATTCTCAATCTCAGTTTTTGTAGCGTGAGAGACGCCAGCCATAGGGTGTTGCCCCTGGGTTTCTCTGTCACCAGCTTCCCCTTTCTGGGGCTCACGTCCTGGTTGTCGTCTGGTGTGTGCGTTGACGTGAATAAACTCCGCTTCAGCATCGGGTGATTTGAGTGGAGAACTGGAATTTGGTTCGCTTTCCGTAGATCGGGCCAATTGCGGTGGCTCGTTTCGATCGTCTGTCTTACCTGGAGATCGAGTAATGCCAGCATCCGGTGGGCTGCTTTCGGGTGGCGACTTTGCAGACTGTGCGTCTGACTTGAGCTGGTCACTCGCTTGGGACTCCGGCGCTGGGTTCTGTTGAGGCGTGGCGGCTACGCTGCCGCCGGAAGGCGCTTCTGGTGGGATCGGCGGACGTGATTCACGATTATCTTGATTCGTGGCCTTGGTGGTGAGTTCCACAATTTCCGACCTGTAGCCGACCGATTGCAGCCAGGCTTTTTGCTGCGGTATTAGTTCCCATTTCCGTTCAGCCAGTTCACGACGCGCGTCGACAGATTCGAGACCGAGGAGGCGATAAACAGTGTCTTCACCTTGCTTACCGTGCCGACCAAACTGCGCAGCAATGGACATGGCGGCGGCAGCCTGTTGTGCTTTCGCCGTCGCATTTTGTCGGAGACACAGCCGTTGGTCGTGACTGGACCAAAAGGCGTCGTCCTCGTCGCTTGAAACGGGCGTGGCATCACCATCAAGCCAGTATTCAATGCGTAATTCGGTGACCTGCGCTTCGTCCGTCTTCAACAATTGCTCAAGCTGTTGGCGCTTGTTGCTCCACCCGTCGGCACCGTCGGCAGCGCAAACCCAGCATAGCAACAGCTCCTTCGATGCAGGGGTGAGAAATTTTGGGTCACCGTTGGATTGCGTGACGAGTGTGTGTGCCACGCGGCTTCTGAGATTTCGGGCAAGCGACAAGCATCCCAAACTATCAAGTAACCGATTTAGCGTCGCTGAAGCGATTTCCTTTGGTTTCCAGGCAATCCGCACAACTCCTGCAAAAATCCCTTCGGCAAACGTGTCATCCGGCGCATACACAGTTCCCGGTACATCGAAGCGCCTCGCTGCAGTCCAGACCTTCAGGTGCGGTTTAATCTGAATCCACCACTCCGGTAGTTCACCTGTACTTACAACCCTCGCGAGCTTTCCGAGGATCATATTCAGACGCTTCTCAACAACATCAGGAGCGAGCAAGTCCCCGCTCGACATCTGTGCCCACACCTCGGACAGTTGCTGTTCCGGCACATCGGCGCAGACTCCAAGTTTTTCGATAAAGAATCCTCGAAGGTCCTCGTTTTCATAAGTCAGCGCCGCATAACCGAAGTATTCGTCAAACACATCACCCGCATCGTTCCAAAACACACGCTCTGCCTGCATCCACTGGGGTGTGGGACGGGCGAGGAAAATCAGTGCCTCGGTGCGAAAGATTCCAGTATCGAACTCCAGTGTTTGGAGCCGGCGGTAAATGCGAACAACCAATCCTTCATCCACGTTGCCTCCATCCCGAATTTGCCGAAGCAGGTTGATGAGCGTTGCCGCAGAGAGGCGGAGGTGAGTTCCAAGTTTTTCAAGTAATTCTGCATGTAGCTTTGACAGGCTGTAAGCAACGGAGTCGCGGAGAAATTCACGAACCTCCGGATCATTTACGAATGCTACCGGCGGCGAGACTAAGCCTTTCGTAGAGTGCAACCACGGGCGGATACGGAGCGCAGTACCTAGCTCAGACGGCAGAGTGTTTTGGTTCCCAAGCCAAGTCTTTTCATCCGTGTCGAGGGTTAAGAATCTGGCGAAAACATCAGGTTTGAACCCTCCAATCCAATGTTCCAAGGCAGCAACCTTTCGGTTCATATTCTGTGGAGCTTGTTGCAGATCCAAGTCACGAAGCCAGCGCGGACAGCCCCAATCAACTCTCCCGTCGTGGCGTCTGATTCTCGCCGGGTCGGGAACGCCGGTTGCGCCGCAAGCCATCATCAACTTACGAACCGAATCCTTTGTTGCCACTGGCTGACCACCTATGTAGGCGTCGCTCAAGAGCCAGAAATGCTGACGGTCCTGTGCGCTGATAAACACCCAGTTCCAGCCCAAATCGCCTTCAAGGCACTCAGGCGTAACCAGTTCTTTTCCCGAACGATCCTCAGAGAGTAGCACTCGTTCGTCCGCCAGTAACCAAGGCATTCGCTCTTGGAGAGTTTGACGATGTTCCTCAGGCTTGGAAATGTTAGTCGCGATGAAGTGGGTGGCTGCTACAATTCGTTTCGCCGCATGCTCGCCAGTTTGTGAACACATCCAGTTGAGCAGACTGCCAGTGATGTAAGCCTGAACCGAAAAGAGGCGTAACCCGACGACTCGTGACAACCATGCCCATGCTATTGGCTTTTGCTGAAGCCGCTTTTGAAGATCAGTATCGAAGATGTGAGCGGCTGGCCATTCAGGTGGAATCGTCAACGGTGCTTGTTGTCCTTCTGCTTGGATAAACACAGTGCGGTCTGATGGACGACGACACACACCATCCTGACAACGGAGCAAGGGAAATGACGCAACGACTTCCACTGAAACATTGTATTGAGACAGCAATTCAAACAAGGTTTCCCACCATTTGGTATCACGGGCACGCAACCAGTCGGCATCGGCGCAGATATCGAGGACTTGAGGAATTGTGAGGGTTTGGACTCCAAGCGGCTCAAGCCGCTTTCGGTGGTTCTCCAAATCTGAATGTACCAATCGGAAATCGGCCAGTCGTGAAGGAGACTCGGAAAGTAGGCGTCGAGATAACGGCTCTGCGAAATAGGCATCTGCGGGCAAAATGAAATCACCAACTTTGGTGAGGATGCACTTCTTTTCCCTTAATACGGTTTGCACCGATTCCATGAGCGGCGCAAAGAGACTCGCCCCCGGAAACAAGTCGGTCTTCACTGGAATGAAGCGATAAGCGAGTGTCCGGTGATTGGCATTGTCTCGCAGCCCGTCAAACGCTTCGACAAAAGTTGCTGCCGCAAACTTGACCAACTGCTTGTTCCATTCCGGGGTGTCGAAAATTCGCTCACGACTGGCAGGCAGGAGAAAATCGGCATTAATGAGGAACGGGAATCCTGTCCGTGCTTCAGTGGGAAGGAACGCGAATACTCGTCCATCTGTCGCGTCCGGCGTACTTAGCGGCAGCGCAACCGTGACCGACGTAGAACAGACACCTTCCCTGAGTGGTTCGTGAATATGAGAGCAGGAGTGCTCTGCTCTGTGAACAAAGTAGCTGGTCCGCGTGCCGTCGGATTCGAGGGCAACGAATCCATCCGTACCGCTTCTATGCATAGTGCGGTTCAGTCCAGTGTGGGCAGCGACCAGTTCAATGCGCTGCAACTTCCGCAAGAACAGAATGCACTCAGGTTCAACGTCGGCGAGTTGCTTGGCGACATCGACGCCGGATGATCCTCGCAACGGAAGCAGAATGGCCGTCGGAATGGATTCGGTGACGGCGGTAATCTTTTCGTCCCAATGCGGAACGATGTAGCCCAGGCCAGCGTCGCAATCGTCGCGCCGGAAGTGAAAAGAGTAACCATTGGAAATGACGTGCGGACGGTTAGAGATAAGGAAAACCGACTTAAACCCGATGCCCTTCTCGCCAATGTAGCCCTCACGATTGCCCTGCTTCGTGGAGTTCCCGATGTCGCAAAGACTCTCGACATGCTTTTTCTCGAATCCCGTCTCATCGTTCAGTACGCAGAGACAACCCTGACTTCGGGGCGTCTCCGTCGGATCATTGTTAAGTAGGACGAACTTTAGAAATCGGTCGGTATTCTCAGTGTAGCGGTTGTCATCTGCGTTCTGCGTCAGCTCGAAAACATAATGGTGCGCGTGCTCGAAGATTCCGGTGGCGAGTTGGTTCAGTGCGCGGCGGAGCCGCCCCATCAGTGGATTGTCGCCGGAGTTGTGCGTCGGACTATCCAGCCAATACTGCTCGCGGCGAATCTGCTTAGTGCTTATCCGCAAATAAAAGTTGCCTTTTTCGCCGTGCTCTGTCAATTT
>JBAXGN010000182.1 GCA_037139415.1 Verrucomicrobiota bacterium
TCGCGCACCGTGCTTTTCCATGGGAAAGCGAGGCGCGCGGCAAAGCGCATGTGCACGTTGTCATTATCGGGTTTGGCCCAACCGATGTGCCTGCCAAGTTTATCACGGACTACGATACCGATTTGGAACATCCAACGTGTACCCAAGTTGCCAACATCAATCCTTACTTGGTGGAGGGTTCTGACCGTTGCATGCCGAAGCGGCGTGAACCGATCTGCCCTTGCGAACCCATGATATATGGGAGCAAGCCAGTGGATGGAGGACATCTTATCCTTTCCCGAAAGGAGAAATTACAACTGCTCGCGGAGTGCCCGGATGCCGCCAAATTTGTCCGCCGTTTCCACGGCTCCGAGGAGTTCATTAATGGCATTGAGCGTTGGTGCCTCTGGCTGGCCGAGGCGCAACCGGAGCAGTGGCGAAATCTCGCCCCCATTCGTGAGCGCGTCGAAAAGGTGCGCAAGTTCCGGCGGTCGAGTGTAAAAGGCAAAACGGTTGAACAAGCGGAACAACCATCCATCTTTGGAGAACTGCGGCAGCCCAAAACCAGTTATCTTGCCATTCCCGAGGTTTCGTCTGAGACCCGCCGCTACATTCCGGTTGGCTTCGTCAAAGCCGGGGTGATTGCCAGTAACTTGCTCTACACGGTTCCAAACGCGTCGCTCTATACCTTTGCCATCCTCACGTCGCACATGCATATGGCATGGATGCGATATACTGCCGGTCGTTTGGAAAGCCGTTATCGTTACTCGGCTGGGCTCGTTTATAACAACTTCCCATGGCCCTTGTCGCCAACCTCGGAACAGCGTGAAACAATCGAAAAGGCAGGACAGACGGTCTTGGATGTGCGTGCGAGGTTTTCCACATCCACCTTTGCCGATCTTTACGATCCCGTCGCCATGCCCGCCGCACTGGCGAAAGCCCATGCCACCCTCGACCGCGCCGTGGATCGTTGTTACCGCAAGGAACCATTCGAATCAGATCGTCAGCGGGTGGAATACCTGTTCCAGCTTTACGAACAGATCACCGCGCCATTGGCCCCAACGGTCAAGCCAAAGCGTAGCGCTCGTCGTAAAGCCCTCTACAGTGCCTATCCGTTTATCCCCGCGTCCATGACGGACCCGGTCCCAAACGCGGATCAAGCCGTCGCCGAGGCCGGGCAGTGTTATTTTATCAGTGAAGAACCACCCCCTTATCGCACGAACACCTGATACAAATTCTGTCTGTCTGTCTGCCCCCCCCTTAGGCAGATAGACAGACAGACAGACAGACAAAACCTATTCGTGCCAGCGTAACATCCCGGCAGCCTCGGTGAGACGGGAGCCAAATTTACCCTCCTCGCTAAAGGTGCGGCGGTGGCACAGGTCATAAAACAGGCCCGCCTCCAGGCGGGCCAGGAGCCGGACGGCGGCGGCGGGTTGCGGGGCGCAAAGGATGCAGCCCAAGGCGCCGGCCCCAACCTCGGGGGCGTGAGGCGGCCGGGCATCCGCAGGATTTTTATTTAACATATTAATGGTATTAGTAATTCATTATATAAATATGGATACCATCCCCACAACGGCCTGTCAAATATTATTTTACAATTATTTAAATATGTTTTAAAAGAATGGCCCCTTGAGCATCAGCCCGGATGGGCGGCGAGCCCCCGAACGCCCACCGGAGCGCGGACCTCCGTCCCGCGTGGTTTGGGCTGCTTTAGCCGCCCGCACCGCTAAGGGAATAACCGGAGCTGCTCCCGCGCCCCCCGGCGGACCGGAGGTTCGCGCTCCTATCCGAGGCTTCCCCAGGCGCGCTGGTCCGCGACGCTCAATGTATTCATGCTGACCTCACAAAAGGCATCGCCCCCCCGAGGGCCAATCCTTTGTTTGGAGCACTTCGTTTGGAGAGGGTCAGCCCGTTTTGTTTTCACTTCCGGTTGCGGCAGGGGCAATCCTCCGGTATTTTGCATCGCTTATGCAGTGTAGCGGCAAAACCGGTGCGAAGAAGTTTCTGCCCATGTCCCGGGCCGAGATGAGCGCCCGGCATTGGGATGCCCTGGACGTGCTGCTCATCACTGGCGATGCCTACGTGGATCATCCTTCGTTTGGCACGGCCTTGATCGGGCGGGTGCTGGAGGCCGATGGCCTGCGCGTTGGCATCATTGCCCAACCGGATTGGCGCACGGTGGAGTCCTTGAAAATCATGGGGGCACCGCGCCTGTTTTGCGGGGTGACGGCCGGCAATATTGATTCGATGGTGGCAAACTACACCGCGGGGCGCCACAAGCGCCGCGAGGACGCCTATACCGAAAACCGTGAAATCGGCAAACGCCCGAATCACGCGGCGACGGTTTACGCCCAGATGTGTCGTCAGGCGTTTCCCGGCGTCCCAGTGGTGTTGGGCGGCATTGAGGCCAGCCTGCGGCGCGTGGCACATTACGATTATTGGGAGGACAAGCTGCGCCCGTCCATTTTAGTGGATTCCAAGGCGGATATTCTGGTCTATGGCATGGGGGAACACCAGGTGCGCGAAATCGCGCGCCGTCTCCAAACTCCCGAGCGGGATCTGAGCGGCATTCCGGGCACCGCCCGACTACTGGGTGCAAAGGCCTCCGCGGCGATGGATTTCAGCCAGTGGATTCGCCTGCCCAGTTGGGAGGAAGTGCGGGACAATAAAGTGCTGCTCCTGAAACTCACCAAGCTGGTCGAGCGCGAGCAGACGCCGTATTGCGGGCGGCCGCTGGTGCAATTTCACCATGATCGTGCGGTGATCATGGAGCGTCCCGCCATGCCGTTGGATGAAGTGGAAATGGACGCCCTGTACGACCTGCCATTCGTCAAGGAACCGCACTTCCGCTACCAGGGTGAAATCGCCGGATTCAAGACGATCAAGGACTCGATCATTGTGCAGCGCGGCTGCCCCGGAGGCTGCACCTTTTGCGGACTGGGCTTCCACCAGGGCAAATTCCTGACAAGCCGCAGCGAGAAATCCATCCTCAAGGAAATCCGGCAGCTCTCCGATTCCCCAAACTTCCGGGGAACCATCTCCGATCTGGGCGGTCCCACGGCCAACCTGTACGGCAGCGAGCATAGTTACGACGAGGCCTGCCATCGCTGCCGCCGGCCCAGTTGCCTGTACCCGGATATCTGCCGTCACTTCAAAATTGGCGAGGAGCAAATGCTCAGCCTCTATCGCCACGCGCGCGCCAGCGAGGGGATCAAGCACGTGTTCATCCAATCCGGCATTCGCATGGATGTCGCGCTGCGCACGCCCAAGTACATGAAGGAACTGGTGGCGCACCACGTTTCCGGCCACCTCAAAGTGGCGCCCGAACATGTGAATCCCGAGGTGCTGCGCCGCATGCGCAAACCGGCCGGGGTTTTTGAAAAATTCATGGAGGTGTTTCGCGAAGAAAGCGAGCAGGCGGACAAGGAACAATACCTGGTCCCGTATTTCATTTCCAGTTTCCCCGGCTGCACCACCCGGGAAATGGGCGACGTGGAAAAAGTGCTTCAACGCACCCATTGGAACCTGCAACAGGTTCAAGACTTCATCCCGCTGCCGATGACGCCCTCGGCAGCCATGTATGTCACCGGTCTGGATTACGACACGGAAACGCCGATCCCCGTCGTCCGCAACGCGGGCGAACGACTGGCGCAGATCAAGGTATTGCGCCCGAACTTCGGCGAGAAAAAGCCCGCTCGCCCATCCAACCAAGCCGCCCCAGAGAGCGATACTGCGCCGGATGCGTTTTGAACTGACATTTTCCCCCGGCAAGTTGTCGCCCGCGTGTTTTTGCGCGTTCGTGATTTCACCGGATTTCGCTTGAACCAAATCGCACGGGTTTTATTGTCAGGCACATGAAACGAGTATTATTCTTAAGTTCGGTGCTGGCGGCGGGCCTGATGATGACGCCCGCCAGCCACGCACAAAACGCCGCCACCGCCGCCGCGATCGCGGATCGCCTGGATATGGAGGAGCGTTTCAAGCAGATCACCAGCGCCCTGGAAGGCCTGCAAGCCAACCATCTGGCGCTGCAAAAACGCCTGGCGGAGGTCACCGCAGAAATAAAAGAACTGCGCGAGCAAACGGGCAAACCAGCGGCCAACTCCGTCACCCGCGATGACTTGAAAATCCTGGCCGACAAGATTGTGGAAGTGGACAAGGAACGGGAGCGCAATAACAAGCTGGTCATTGAGAAGATCGGGGAGCTAGGCAAAGTGCTCAACAAGCCACACGTTGCCACGCCACCGCCAACGGCGCGCGCCACGAACAATCAGGATACGGCCGCGCCGCAAAAGGGATTTGAATACACGGTGGAAAAGGGTGATACGATCTCGAAGATCATCGAAGCCTACCGTGGCAACAACATCAAGGTGACTGCCAAGCAAATCGAGGCGGCCAACCCGGGGTTAAATCCAACGAAGTTGCAGATCGGTCAAAAAATATTCATCCCGGCGCCGAATCAATGACCGCCGCTCAATCCAGCGGGGTGATGGCGACTTTGCGGAAGTGAACTTCGCCGCCTTCGGATTGCAGGCCAACGAAACCGGGGATAATTTCCACGCCGGTAGCCTGATTCACCAGCTTGCTGTTAAACCAAACGGTGTAATTGCCGCCTTGGGCGAGAATTTCGACATGATTCCACTCACCCGGCGTCTTTTCGTTGCCCACGGCGCGTTTGACTCCGCGCAGGTCGCCGCCGATTTCATGGCCGGGTTTGAAGATGGAACGATCTTTGTCCCTGGTGATGGTCATGCCGTGAAAGCCGTACAAGTCCCCCGCACTGCCATGCTTGAGCTGGGTTTCGATGCAGCGTGGTAACTTACGCGGTTCCCCATTAATACGGCCAAACACGCCGCTATTGCTATTCGTGGCTTCCTTGCCCGGCGCCCAACGGTATTCCACCACCAAACGGTAATTGGTGAATTTCTGCTCCGTGTGCAAGTACCCCATGGGCGTACCGGTGCAGAGAATCAGTCCGTCTTTCACCGACCACACCTGTTCCAATGTCGTGTTCGGATCAGCCGAAACCGCCTTCCAGCCAACCAAATCTTTGCCGTTGAACAGTTGAATGGCAGCAGACGGATGGCTCCCAGTTGAGCAGCATCCCGCCAGGAAAATCAGGCTGCCAAGTGACAATACATGCAACAGGTGTTTCATAAATTCAGACTGTGTGTTTTAGGGACGGGGTATTCCCCGCCCCATGGTAAAACAGATTGCAGAGACTAATCGCCGCCGCCGCCCCCGCTATCGGGACCGCCGAGTTGGTCAATCATGGTAATCAACGGCAGGAACATGGCAATGACGATGCTGCCGACGATTACGGCCAGGAATACGATCATGATCGGTTCCAGCAACGAGGTCATGGCCGCCACCGCATTATCCACTTCGTCATCATACACGTCGGCAATTTTCATCAACATTTCCGGCAAGGCGCCGGTCTGCTCGCCCACGTCCACCATGCTGATCACCATCGGCGGGAAAATATTGGAGGCTTCGAGCGGAGCCGTGATGGTTTCACCTTCTTTGACGCTTTCATGGACGGCGTTCACCGCTTCGCTGATCACCATGTTATCCGCCGTTTCCCGGACAATGGTCAGCGCCTGTAAAATCGGCACGCCGCTGCTGACCAAGGTGCCCAAGGTGCGGGTGAAACGGGAGATCGCCACCTTGCTGATCACGGGACCAATCACCGGCATGATCAGTTTGAATTTATCAAACAGCCGGCGTCCCGCCTTGGTGCGAATAAAAACATTGAACAAGACCACGAACACCGCCAGACAGATCATGGTGAGAATAAAATGCCCGGCAATGGTATCGCTGATGCCCAGTACAAACTGGGTGAAAGCCGGCAGTTCTTTGCCCGGCCCCAGCAAGTCCACGAAAATCGTCTTGAACTTGGGCACCACGAAAACCATCAAAATGCCCAAAATACCGACCGCCACCACCATTACGGCGATGGGATAAAACATGGCCGCAACGACCTTGCCCTTGATCTTCTGGGCCTTTTCCATGAACTCGGCCAAGCGGTTCAGCACGACTTCCAACACGCCGCCCAGTTCACCCGCCTTGACCATGTTCACATAGAGACGGTTGAAAATCTTGGGATGCTGCGCCAACCCTTCGGAAAAGGTGCTGCCGCTTTCAATGGAAAGCCCCAACTTGCCAATCGTTTCCTTGAGCGTTAGATTTCTTTCCTGCTTTTCCAACACGCGCAAACCGCGCAGCAACGGCAAGCCCGCGTCCACCAGGGTAGCCAACTGACGCGTGAAAACCGTGAGAATCCTGGGTTTTACCCGGCCACCCAAGCCAGGGATTTTGATGTTAAGGTTGAGATTAATCCCCTTCTTCGGAGCGCCTTTGCCGCTGGGTTGGGCGGCTTTCTTGTCCGCAGCCTTATCCTTGGATTTATCGGCTTCGACAATCCGGGTAGGGTGGAGCCCCATCTCCTTGATTCGGGCGATGGCCTCGTTTTGATTGGCGACCTCCAGCGTGCCCTTGGTCTCCTTGCCACGCGAATCCATCGCCACATAACTGAATTTCGCCATAACGCTTTTTTGCTTAAGTGTATTTCACAACTTCTTCAATGGTTGTATCGCCGTCAAAGATACCGCGCAGGCCGTCATCGCGCAAGGTAATCATTCCTAATTCGATCGCCTTCTGCCGCACGACCACCGTGGGGGCCCGCTCGTTGATCAGGCCGCGAATGGCCTCACCGACGATCAGCAGCTCAAAAATACCTTTACGGCCCTTGTACCCGGTATCGTTACAAGTACCGCAACCACGCCCATAGTAGAACACCTTGTCCCCAATATCATGCGGGGAGAGATTTAGCAGCGAGAGCTGATTATCAGTGGGCTCAAAGGGGGTGCGGCATTTCTTGCAGATGGTCCGGACCAACCGTTGCGCCAGCACCGCCATAAGGGAGGAAGAGATCAGGAATGGCTCGACCCCCATGTCCACCAGACGAGTGACAGCCCCCGGCGCGTCATTGGTATGCAGGGTACTGAGCACCAAGTGACCGGTCAGGGATGCTTGAATGGCGATTTGCGCCGTTTCAAGATCGCGCATTTCCCCAAGCATGATGATGTCCGGGTCCTGACGAAGAAAGGCGCGCAACGCCTTGCCGAAGGTCATGCCCACGGCATCATTTACCGCCACCTGCATGATACCCTCGATGTCGTATTCGACGGGGTCCTCAATGGTCAGCAATTTGGACTCAATGGAGTTGACCTCGCGCAAGCAGGAATACAGCGTGGTGGTTTTGCCTGAGCCAGTCGGCCCGGTGACGACGAAAATACCGTTCGGCTGCTGAATGGCTTCCAAAACGTATTCATGGATGTACTTGGGCAACCCCAAGTTCGTGACATCCAGGTTCACGGCGGAACGATCCAACACGCGGAGCACCACCGATTCGCCAAACTGCGTTGGCAAGGTGCTGACACGCAAGTCAATCTGGCGTTGGCCCATCGGCAACGAGATGCGTCCGTCCTGGGGCAGACGCCGCTCGGAGATGTTCATATTGGCCATGACCTTGATGCGGGAGATCACCGGCAGCGCCAGGTGTTTCGGGGGCGGCGACATCTCATACAAAGCGCCGTCCACGCGATACCGGATTTTGAACTCATCCTCAAACGGCTCGAAATGAATGTCACTGGCGCGATCCTGCACGGCTTGGAAGAGGACCAGGTTCACAAACTTGATGATCGGGGTCTCGTTCGCCAGATCGGTCAGTTCCGCCAGGTTATCGGTGGCGGAAATTTCGTCCACCTCTTTGGCAATGGAGTCATCTTCGCTCAATTCCTTGAGCATGTCCCCCACTTGCATGGTTTCCTCGCCGTAGTATTTGGCAACCGCTTTTTCGACCAATTCCGGTTCCGCCACGACGACTTGAATTTCCTTGCCGACAACGTACGTCAACTCATCCACGACCTGGGTATTCATGGGGTCCGCCAACGCAAGCCAGACGGTGGAACCATGCAATTCCACGGGCACGCACTGGTACATGCGGGCGGAATTAGCGGGCAGGGTGGCGATGACTTCCGGTGGGATCTCCTTGTCGCGCAGATTATACACCTCGGTGCCCAGTTGGTTGGCCATGAGCTGCAACTGGGTATCCGTGTCCATCAGCCCGAAATCCGCCAGGATTTGGGGGATTTTTTTGCCATTGCGCTGATGCTCTTGCAGCACCTCTTCAATCTGCAGGTCATCCAGGAGATTTTGATCCTTGATGAGCGAGAGCAACGGATGTGATAAAATATCAGCCATAACTCGGGCGCGTTAGCGGTACATGCGTTTATTTGCGACTGGCACTGGGAGCGGAGGCCCCACCGCGTGCGGCTTCGGCCGCCTTGGCAATATCGTATTCCTGTAATTTCTGCATAATCGTGGTGGGATCCTGCGACTTATTGATTACCTCCTCGCGGGCAATCAACCCGAGGGAATATTTCTCCATCAAATAACCGTCCAGCGTCACCATGCCGAATTTGGCGCCGGTCTGAATGTCCGAGGAAATACGGAACGTCTTGTTATCGCGAATCAGCGCGGCAATGGACGGGGTATTGATCATGATTTCATACACTGCGACGCGTCCCGGTTTGTCAATGCGCGGCACGAGCAACTGGGAAATCACCGCTTGCAGCACGGTCGAGAGCTGGATGCGGATCATTTCCTGCTGGTTCATCGGGAACGCGTTGACGATACGATCAATGGTCTTGGCGGCGCCGGTGGTGTGCAGGGTGCCGAACACCAAGTGCCCCGTTTCGGCAGCGGTAATGGCGGATTCAATGGTTTCCAAGTCGCGCATTTCACCCACCATGATGATGTCGGGATCCTGGCGCAGCACGCGGCGCAGGGCTTCGGCAAAGTTGGGCACGTCCACATGCACTTCGCGCTGGGTGACAATGGCCTTCTTGTGATAGTGGTAATATTCGATGGGGTCTTCGATGGTGACGATGTGGGCGTCATCCCGCTCCATATTAATGATGTCAATCATCGAAGCCAGCGTCGTGGATTTGCCGGAGCCAGTGGGACCGGTTACCAGCACGAGACCACGGGGTTTGTAAAGCAGGTTCATGATGGTCTGCCGAGGCAGGCCGATCTGATCCAGCGTCAGCAAGCGGTTGGGAATCTGCCGCAGCACCATCGCAAACTGGCCGCGTTCCTTGAACACGCTGACACGAAACCGGGCCAACTCACCGAAGGCAAACCCAAAGTCAGCCGTGCCGCGTTCCTTCACCTGCTGAATATGCTCATCCGAGGTGATGCTGCGCATCAATTCCTCGGTATCTTCATTCTTGAGACTGGGACCTTCCACGCGGTGGAGAATGCCATGCAAACGAATCACGGGCGGTACCCCCACGCGGATGTGGAGATCGGAGGAACCCTCGGACACCACCAAGTGCAACAAATCGGACATCGAGTATGACATAACGCTATTTGGTAAAAGTTGGTTTCGTTTATGGTATCGCCATGCGGGCCATTTTTTTAATCCACATCCCCCACGGTTGCGCGAATGACCTCTTCCGGCGTGGTGAGCCCGGCCAGCACCTTGCGCGCGCCGTCTTCACGCAGCGTGCGCATCCCCATTTCGCGGGCACGGGTGCGCAACACGGACGAAGGCACCTTGTCGTAAATCAGCTTGCGGGCCTCATCATCAATGACAAACATCTCAAAGATACCAAAACGGCCACGGCAACCAGTCTTAGAACAATCGTTGCACCCCTTGCCGCGTTTGAAGTTGGCGTTGGCCAGGTTCTCCGGCGGGATGTTCAACACGCGCAATTCGCTTTCGGAGGGAGTATAGGGCGCGCCACAACGCTTGCAAATTTTGCGCACCAACCGTTGCGCCATGATGGCGCGGGTGGACGAGGCCACCAAAAATGGCTTTACCCCAATGTCAATCAAGCGCGTCACCGCGCTGGGAGCGTCATTGGTGTGGAGGGTGGAGAAGACCAAGTGACCGGTCAGGGAGGCGTTGATGGCAATGCCCGCCGTCTCCAAGTCACGAATTTCACCAATCATGATCACGTTGGGCGCCTGGCGCAGAATGGACCGCAGCGCGGCGGCAAACGTTAGACCAATGGATTCATGCACATGCACCTGGTTGATGCCGGACATCACATATTCAACCGGGTCCTCGACCGTGATGATCTTGCGATCCGGGCGGTTAATGAAGTTCAACACCGCGTACAAGGTGGTCGTTTTACCGGACCCAGTGGGCCCCGTCACCAGCAGAATACCGTCGGGCAAACCGATCAACCGCTCGAATGTCTGCTGGTCATCGGTGAAGAATCCCAGCTCCGGCAGACCGAGTTTCAGCCCTTCCTTGTCCAAGATACGCATGACGATACTCTCCCCATGGCTGGTGGGAATGCACGATACGCGCAAGTCAATCACTTTGCCGCCGACTTGGGTCTGAATGCGCCCGTCCTGCGGAATCCGGTGTTCGGCAATGGACATGTTGGACTGAATCTTAAGCCGGGCGATGATGGCGGATTGCAGTCGTTTCGGCGGATTCTTCATTTCATGCATCACGCCATCAATGCGGTAACGCAACCGGAAAAGCTTGGCCAGCGGCTCCAAATGAATATCCGAAGCGCGCGCCTTGAATGCCTCAACGATAATGCTATTGACCAGCTTGATGATTGGCGCGTCCGCTTCCAGCGTGCCGCCGTCTTCCTCCAGCTTTTTGCCGGACAGATTGGCGACTTCCACTTCCCCTTCCGTGATGTTCTGAATCATCACGCTCACGGCGTCATCCGCCGCGCCATAATACTGGCTGAGCGCTTCCTCAATTTCCTGTTCGGAGGCCACCTTGGGCTCAATTTCCGCCTTCAGCAAGTGGTGCAGCGCGTCCAGCGTATCCAGATCCGAGGGGTCCGCCATGGCCACCCCGATGGTGTCACCCATTTTATACACCGGGATCACCCGGTACCGTTTGGCGACGTCGCGGCGAATGGAACTGACCACGTCATCCGGCAGTTTCATCTCCGACAACTGGACCACTTCCACTCCGAGGAACGCCGCTTTGGCGTTGGAAACGTCGGTGGGGCGGATGACTTTTTTGGCGACGAGGGTATCTACTACCCCCTCGCCTGCCGCGTCCGCTTCTGGCCGGATTTGGGCGACCTGCTCAGCGGTCAACACGCCCATATCCACCAGCATATCCAGCAAGATGTCGTCTTTTAGTGCCACAATTCAGCAACCGGGTTTAATTTTTTGGTAACTCTAAGCGCAAACCGGGCAAAGTCAATCAATTGCGGAGCGAATCATTAAAGCGTGACTGGCAACTTTCCCTGTTTCAGCGCAAAACGCCGCGGCGGCGCGGCGAACAACGATTAATCCAATACCTTGATTTTCAGATTCCGGTAGAAAACCGGTGACTGGGCTTTGCCATGCAACCCTTGCAGCCCAAGCGGACCATTGCGCGAAAAATCCTTGAGCGCTTGGCGAAACTTATTGGGTGTGCCATCCGGATTTTTTTTCACTTCCTTCCAATCATTCAAGTCCACGTCGAAGACCTCCTCGCCGTTGAACACCAGCGACACCCGGCTATCCCGGCAAGTGATGGTAAAGCGGTTCCATTCCCCCAACGGTTTGGCCATATTCTTGGACGGTGGTTTGGCATCATAAATGGCGCCCACCATGCCATATTTCGATCCGTCGGTGGATTCATGCACCTGAATTTCAAGCGCGGCCAACACATCCTTGATATTGCCGGACCGCAGGAACACTCCGCTGTTGGCTTCCTTGGTCGCTTTGAATTCAAGATCCAATACAAAATTGGCATAGGCATCTTTGGTCCAGAGGGTGGTATGGTTTTTGGCAACTAATTCGCCGTTCGCAAAGACCCACGCGCCCGGTTCCACCGCCGCGTTGGATAAATCCGCCGCGAACAAGTCTTTCCAGCCAGTGGTATCGGGATGCCCCTTGGCTTGCTGCGCCGAAACCGGCCCGCAACAAAGCAGCCCCAATCCGACCAAAACGGTGGTCTTTTGCGTCAACTGTTTCAATATCGAAAAAGTATTCATGGCTGCTAGTCTGTCACACGCGCCGCCGTGCGACAAGCGTTTTGACAAACAGAATTTTAGGCAAACGCGAGCCCGCTGATAGGCACACGAGGCAAAAAATTAACGTCCCTTCCGGAGGCTTGGTGGAAGGCGCTCCCATGAAACTGGGGTGACTCATTTCCCTATCCGCGTCCATTCGCATTATTCGCGAATCGAAGTTTCCAAACAATGGTTCCCATTTTTGCCATGTCCGGCTCCCCTTTGTTGGCTGTTGCTTTCCCCGCTCAGGGATTCAGGCCAAAGGATTGTTCAGCAACATACACCCGATATTCTTTGATGCGGCCACCCACCTTCGCATCGCCGCTGCGTGGCAGATACCGGATGCCGGTAACACTCTGGGACTTCCCCAGATCAAGGATCAGGTGATGCGGATGCCCGGGCTTGGCCCCGCTATACTCTGTGTGCCACATGGTGGCTGGTTGTCCATCCAGGACATTGTCCGCCGAACCGTCTTCCGCCCCGCTCTCCTCGCTGTCAGCCCAGAACACCCGCAGACTGGTGTTGGCGAGCGGTTGCCCATTGGCGTCCAGAATTTCCAGCTCCGCCACGGCGGCATAGGGCTGGCCATTATGCGCATTCACCGATTCCAGGCAGACATAGCGGCCCTTGACCGGCTGGGCAAACCGCGCCTCCTGCATTTTAATCTCCGTAGTAAACGCGCCGCCGATCGCAGGTGCAAGACCCTCCGTCTTGAACTGGCCCTGGGCGCGCGCGCGATTCGAGAAATCCAGTTCCCGCCGCATCTGGTCCAAGATGGGCTGCGCCAATCCGGCCAGTTCCGGCTGGGCCGGCTCGGTCAGATCCAGCACCACCACCTCGTTCTGCCCCGGCTTCAGCCACGCGCCGGGACAATACATGGTTTGTGTCGGGCCGATATTCCAGAATCGCCCCAGGCAACGCCCATTCACCCACAACACACCTTTACCCCACGAACGGACGTCCAGAAACGTATCGCCAACCGTCGTCACCAGGAAACCTCCCCGCCAGAATGCGGGTCCTTTGGCGCTGCCGCCCTGGTATTTCAAGCGGCCCAACTGTGCGGCATCCAGCGGCAGCGGATACACCTGCCAGCCGGTCAACTCCACCGCCGGGCTCCCGCTGGCAATGAGTTCCACCGGCCCATGAATGCCCTTTTGATCAAACGCTTCCTGCCCAAAATTAATCCGCCCCATGGCCTCCACCAGGATGTCCAACTGGCCGGGCTTGGCCCGCTGGGGAAGTTGCACCGCAAATTTCTGGCGGCGGCGATCCATCACGTCCACCAGATGCCCGTCCAGATAAACCCAGCCGAAATCATGCAGTTCCTTGACCTTCAGGGAGGCCGGGCCGCCCGCCGGCACGGTGCCCCGATACAACGCGCAACCCTGCCCGAGATCATATTTTTCAAACGAGCGTGCTCGCTCATCCTTGATCGCCACCGGCAGGTTGTCAAAAACGGGCGCACTGGATTCCAGGCGGAAACGATTCACTGTGATGACCGGATAAGCTGGCGGCGGTTCGGGCAGGCTTTCCCCGGGCAGCAGATAGCGCCCCATCACCTCACGCGTGCGCGTGAACTTGTCCGTCACCCAGCCGGCCTCGCTGATGGGGGCCTCGTAATCATAGCTCGAGGTATCCGGACGGAACGGACGATCCGCGCCCGACCACAGGCCGAACGACGTGCCGCCGTGCGCCATGTAAATGCTGAACGACATGTTGTTCTTTAGCATGTATTCGAGGTCGCGCAGATACCGGCCCATGTCCCCCTTATGATGCGGTTGGCCCCAGGTGTCGAACCACGCCGGATAAAACTCCCCGTTCATGAGCGGCCCTTTGGGCTGGATCTTTCGCAACGCCTTGAATGCCCCCGCCGGATCGCTGCCGAAATTCACCACCTGAAACAGATCGGCGCGGAACCCATTCGGCAGGGCCGAGGGCGGATTGCAGGCGAACAGGGGAACCTCGAAGCCGCTCTCCACCAGCGCCTGCCGCAACTGCCCCAGGTACGCCGCATCCTTGCCGAACCAGCCGTATTCATTTTCCACCTGCACCATGAGCAACGGGCCACCCTTGGTGATTTGCAGCGGCGCCAGCACCCGCCCAACCTCTTTCAGGTATCGCCGGGCCGGCTCCAGGAACGAGGCATCACTCGTGCGGATCTTCATCTGGTCATTCTTGTACAGCCACCACGGAAGCCCGCCCCCTTCCCATTCCGCGCAGGAATACGGGCCGGGCCGCAACAGCACCCACAGCCCCTCCGCCTGCGCCATCCGGCAAAACTCCGCCGCATCCGCCGGGCCGGACCAATTGAACTCGCCCGGACGCGCCTCATGAAAGTTCCAGAAAAGGTACACGCACACAGTGTTCAAACCCATCGCCTTGCACATCTTCAGCCGGTGCTGCCAATACTCGCGCGGGACCCGCGCAAAATGCACCTCGCCGCACCGCACCTGGAGGCGCTGCCCATCCAGCAGGAAATCCGTTTCCCCAATGGCAAACGTGTGCGAGGCGGCCGCCACCCGGCCGCCGGCCAGCACCAACAACAAACCGGCCACCAGCAATGCCATGACAGTGCCCCGATCATTTTCATGCTTTAAAAACATGCACAGGATGTACCGCATCCGTCCCCCAAACGCCAACCGGAAATAAGGAGTTCCCGCAATTTCCAATGTCCCAATGGTCATTCCTGTCAATAAGGTCCATCCGGTCCATCCCTGTCCATGCTAGCCCTTCCCGTCCCCCCAATTTGCCAATTTTCAATTTGCAATGTCCATGCCCGTCCAGGGCTGCCTCAAGCTCGGTTTGGTTCAAGCCCAACCGCAAACGTAGGTGACGAGTCTCAAACAGGACGGCGCGGGAAAATTTGGAGTGCGGTGGCAACAGCCGGGGGAGAAAGGGGCGGATGGCGACACCGCTTTGGATTTGCTCCGTCCAGTTGCGTGAGCGCGGGAGGCCACTGCGGCATCCCAATGACGTCAGGCGGTATGCCGCCGTCCAGCGGGACGGGATAGTCACGGGATTGATTGTGCGCATATCCAAAGCGGCGTCGCGGCCCCGTCGCCCTGCCTTGCCGCCGCACTCCAAAAAAGGCGGCTCCTGCGCTTCCTTGGGGCAAGGGCCAAAGTAAGACTTCCCCGAATCAACGAATTTCGTTCTTTGTGAAAGTGGGGGTACGGAACCACCGCCCCCGCCCACCTCGTAGTATTCGTAACGCACCAACGCGCTTGAGGCAGCCCTGCTGCAATTTCTACCCAGCCGCCCGATCGGATTTATCAGCGACTGCCACTTGCGTACCGCGATTCCGGTACTATCTTCCCTACTGTATATAATAATTATAATTGAATGACCTTATGATGACTCGACGAGATGCCCTGAAGCAAACTGCCGTATTGACTGCCGCCGCCGCGTTCGCGCCGGCTGCGATCGCCCAAACCGCCGCCCCGGCCGGTCCCTTTACCCTGCCCGCCCTGGGTTACGCCTTCGATGCGCTGGAGCCGCACATTGACGCCCAGACCATGCAGATCCACCATGACAAACATCACCAGGCGTACGTAACCAACCTGAACAAGGCGGTGACCGGCCATGCCGAATTGGCCGGGAAGAGCGCGGAAGACCTGATCAAAAACATCTCCAGCGTACCGGAAGCGGTGCGCAAGGCCGTCCAGAACCACGGCGGCGGACACGCCAATCACAGCCTGTTCTGGCAATCGCTGAAGAAGGATGGCGGGCAGCCCAAGGGCGAACTGGCCAAGGCGATTGACGCCAAGTTCGGCAGCCTCGACAAGTTCAAGGCCGACTTCACCCAGGCCGCCACGACGCTGTTCGGCAGCGGCTGGGCCTGGCTATCGCTGGATGGCAAGGAATTGAAGATCGAGCAAACCGCCAACCAGGACAGTCCGCTCATGCAGGGCCGCGTCCCACTGCTCGGCATTGATGTCTGGGAGCACGCCTATTACCTCAAATACCAGAACCGCCGCCCAGAATACATCACCGCCTTCTGGAACGTGATCCACTGGGACTTCGTCGCCGAGCGGTTTGAGAAGCTGAAGGGCTGACCGCTTTACCCCCGGCCCTAACCCGTCGCGGTCAGACCACAGTTTTCCCACTCGCACCCTTAAAGGTGAACTTCCCATGGTGATTAAATTAGGGGTAGTCGCCGACGTGAGTCGGCGCTAATATTTTACCCGTAAATACCGCGCGCAGTTTTGACTTTTAGAAGCCAGAGAATTGGGGAGGCAGGAATCTGGAATATGAACAACCCCGGCTAGAGAAAAACGAACCATACTGAATGACCCCTTTAACGGCCGGCGCGTAGGCGTTGATGCGTTGCGGGTGAAGCGGCACCAGCGGACGAGGGCGTCGGCGCGTCCACGCAATCCAGGCTTACGACGGCAGCTTCGTGAGGGCTTGGGCGATGCGGACGAGGAGTTGCTGGGCGCGGTCTTCCTCTGCGGCCGCGCGGCCTTGGTAGTGCTGGAAGTCGCGCAGGGCGGCTTGGGCGTAGGCTTGCGCGCGGTACAGGAGGTCGCGCTGACGGGACGGGGTGGACTCGCGGCTAGCGGCTCGAAGGTACATGAGGGCAACGTTGTCTCGCACTCTTCCGGAATCGTAGCGATTGTTGGCTCGTTCAAAACACTGAGCGGCTTTCTCAAAGTGCTCCCGGGCTTGGTCAACGGCGCCCACCTGCGAGTAAAAAGTCGCTGTCTGCGCATGGATTGGGCCGAGGTCGGTGAGGGCGGTGGGCGGGCAGAGGGCGAGGGCTTGGTGGTAATGCTCTTCCGCTGCCTGGGCGTGCTTCAGCACAGTTTCCGCTGGCTCGCCGCGCCGGCGGGATTCGTTGAATCGCGCGTGATGGACCATGCCGATTTGTTTGATCGTCTTGCTGCGGCTCAGGAAGTCATTCTCTGCCCAGCCGTCTAGCAGCCTGTCGGACTTAACAATGCGGATTTTTTGCAGGTTTTTGAATAAA